>JAHEBR010000154.1 GCA_024642185.1 Marivivens sp.
AGGGCATAGTTACCGCCCGATCCGATGGCGGTCACGTCATGTTCGGGCTCAAGCACATCGCCCGCGCCGGTGATGACGAACAGATCCTTGCCATCCGAGACGATCAGCATCGCCTCGAGCTTTTGCAGGTATTTGTCGGTGCGCCAGTCCTTCGCCAATTCAACCGATGCGCGGGCCAATTGCCCCGGCGTCGCCTCTAGCTTTTTCTCGAGCCGCTCCAGCAAGGTAAAGGCATCCGCCGTTGATCCGGCAAACCCGGCAATCACATCCAGCCCACCCGGCGAAAGCCGCCGCACCTTGCGCGCCGTGCCCTTGATGACCGTCTGACCAAGGCTCACCTGCCCGTCGCCCGCGATCACCACCTTGCCGCCCTTGCGAACACCGATGATCGTCGTGCCATGCCAGCCGGGAAAATCTTCTTTTGCCATTTGAAGCCCTTTCCTTGTCAGGCTCTATATGGCGGCGCGCACCCCTTGTCGCAAGTTCGCAAAGAAAAGGGCGCCACGAGGGCGCCCTTCGAAACAGGCTGGACTTGGTGTCAGATCGCGCCTTCGATCCAGCTTTGCAGCGCGGCCTTCGGGGCAGCGCCTGCCTTGTTGGCAACAACCTGACCGCCCTTGAACACAAACAGCGCCGGAATGCCACGAACGCCAAGCTGCGAGGGCGACATCGGGTTTTCGTCGACGTTGACCTTCACGATCTTGACGCGGCCGGCCATCTCGGCCGAAAGCTCTTCGAGGGCGGGGCCGATCATGCGGCAGGGGCCGCACCATTCGGCCCAGAAATCGACGACCACGGGAATGTCGGACTGGACAACTTCGGCATCAAAGGTTGCATCGGTGACTGCTACGGTGGCCATCGGGTCTCTCCTAGGGATGTGTTGGGTCCGGAACGTAGGGACCGGCGCGGGGATGGTCAAGACACGGCAGCGCGCCCGAGCGCCGCAGCCGTGAGATGTGGCGGAACCTCCATGAGGCGGCGACCTTCTGTCCAAAGAACGGCGGTGCGTATGGTGCGGTCGGGATAAATCTGGGCCATTGCAGCGGCATAGGCGCCGAGTTGGCGCAAGATGCCGTCAGGAATATGTTTGGGGCTATCAGGGACGCTGCGGTTCGACTTGTAGTCAATCACAAGAACGTCATCAGGGCCGACGACAAGACGATCAATTGTGCCGAAAACCGGTGCATCGCCGAGGGCCGGCAAATGGGCCGAAAAAGCCACCTCGCAAATTGCGCCTTGTGCGAAGATATCGGCCAGTGACGGCTCGCGGATCAGGGCGAGAGCGCTTTTGATCAACGGCCCGGCTTCACCGGCCATCGCGGTTTCGGCCATGCCATCGCAGATGCGCTGTGCAGCAGCTTCACGATTGCCATCTGGGATCTCGGGCAAGAGCTCGAGCAGTTTATGAAGCACCGTCCCCGCGGCAAGCGCTCTCTCGCCAAGCTCGCCCTCTGTCGCGCCCGGAAGAACTTTGGCACCTCCCAGATCCGAAGGCGAAATCGTCGTCTTGCGTAGAGGCAGATCGTCAATAGGACCAAGATCAAGCCGCGCGGTCGCAGCGGTGGTCGGCGGCCTAACCTCGTCCTCCGGCAAGGCAGACCAATCGCCGTAGGAATATCTCGACCCGGCACCAGCCGGCGTCTCGATCGGCGCCGCGTCCGCAGCCTCCATCCCCTCAGATATTGCATTGTGCCAGCTTTCGCCTGTCTTGGCCCCGCCCGCTCCGGCGACGATCAGCCATTTCTCTGCGCGCGTCATGGCCACATAAAGGAGCCGCCGTCTTTCAAGCGAGAGGCGTTCTTCGCCGCTGGCAACTGCGGATGCGATCGACGTTGGTGTGGCGTCTTTCGCCATACGCCAGACCGGGGCCGATCCTTCGGCAAGGATATGTCCGCCGCGGGGCGGTTTGCGATCGGCGGTGTCGGGCAAGATCACGATCGGCGCCTCAAGGCCTTTTGATCCATGCACCGTCATCACCCTGAGGCGCTTGCCTGCCGAATCCGGCTGACGTTTGACCTCGGCCTCATCCCCCTCCATCCAGTCGAGAAAACCGGTCAGGCTCGGGATCTCGGCCTGCTCGTAAGTCAGAGCCTGCGAAAGCAGCGCATCAACACCATCCTCGATCTCTTCCCCGAGGCGCGCGATCAGCTTCTGCCGCCCCTCGTGCCGATTGAGAATTCGGGCGATCAGTTCAAACGGCCTGAGGAAATCGGATGTTTGCCGCAAATCATTGATGATTTCAGAGGTGTCGGGTCGCAAGCCGGGCGCGTCGCGCAGCGCCTGCCAGAGATACGCGCCTTGTGGCCGCTTGGCGGCGAGGGTGAAGAGGTCCTGCTCGGTCCAGCCGAAAAGGGGCGATTTGAGCGCCTCGGCCAACGAAAGATCATCTTCGGGAAGCGCAAGAAATTTCAGAAGCGAGAGGATGTCTCTGACGGCAAGCTCTTCGCCGATCTTGAGGCGGTCGGCCCCCGCGACCTCGAGGCCCGCAGCCTTGCAGGCGCGGATCAGGGCACCAAAAAGCGGCGAGCGCCGCTGCACGAGGATCAGGATATCCCCCTCGTTGATCCGGCGTTGGGCGAAAGTTCCTGTTGATCCAATCTCGACCGGAAGCCACTCATTCCCCTTTATGCGTTTGATCTCTTCTGCGATCATACGGGCAAGGCGCAGGTCGTGATGTTCTTCACTGACCGTATCGACAGGGTCGTGCCAGTCATGGTCTGGCGTATCGTCGGTTTTCGGGACAAGCGGCCAAAGATCGACCCGGCCCGGCATCTCGCTCTTGAAGGCGCGATGAAACACCGAACGATCGAGCCCTCGGGCGCGCTCGCCGCGGAAAACCAGATCGACCAACGACAGGATCGCGGGTGACGAGCGGAAAGAGTGCTCCATCGGCAAAGCATTGAGCTTTTGTCCGATTGCGCCCAGCGCGCCGCCGAAATGATCCTGCATCTTGTCAAAGCCATCGGGATCGGCGCCCTGGAAGGAATAGATCGATTGCTTTTTGTCGCCGACCACAAAGATCGTGCGGTTCTTGTCGGGCGCCGCGCCTTCTCCTGCGGCAAACTCCTGCGTCAAAAGCCGGATCACCTCCCATTGCGCCGGGCTCGTGTCCTGCGCCTCGTCCACAAGGATGTGATCAATCCCCCCGTCGAGCTTGAACAAGACCCAGGCCGCAACGCCAGGATCGGTCAAGAGATCGCGGGTTTTGCGGATCAGGTCGTCAAAATCGAGCTGCCCGCGCGCGAGTTTATGCGCGTCATAGAGCGGCAGGAAAAGGCCGGCGAAATCATGGAGGGTCTCTGTCCGGCGAAGCGCGGCAAGGGCGATCCGCTGGCCCCGGCTCGCTTCGACCCGACCCATAAGAGCTTCGAGCGCAGGCATCAGCGCCAAAATCACGTCCCTTGTGGCCTTGGTCGGGAAAGATCCGATCTTTGCCGAGAACGGCTCCTTTGCGCCGCTACCGTTCAAGAGGACGCCTTCAAGAATTTCCAGCGACGCCAGTGTCGGGCCACAGAACAAGGCCAGTTTCCGAGCGGCCTCCTGATCTCTTTTCGAACCGGCCGCCAGGGCAGGGAGAATGGCCCCGATCAGATCGGCCTCGTCGCCGAGAAAGGCAAGCGAGAGAACGCTCTCTTCGTTTGCATGATCCGGTAGGCCGAAACGGCGCTTGTCAGGTCTGGCATCAGGGCCGGCAAATCTGTCTCTGTGTCTGACGATCTCGGTGGTCAGCTCGACAATCCCGCCTTCCGAGATATAGCTGCCGATCCGGTCGATGATGCCGCCATCCGGGCCCGACGAGATTTCGTCGAGCACCGCTTCGCGCAGATGCGCTGCTGTGCGGTCGTCCATCTCGGCAAAATTCGGCGAGACGCCTGCCTCGAGCGGAAAGCGCCGCAGGATCGAGGCGCAGAAAGAGTGGATCGTCTGGATCTTGAGGCCGCCCGGCGTTTCCACTGCGCGGGCAAACAGCGTCCGCGCCCCGGCCAACGCCTCGTCCCGGATCGCGCCTTCGATCCCCATGTCGGCAAGGCTTTGCCGCAAGGGCGCGTCGTCCATCATCGCCCATTCGCCCAGCCGCTTGAACAAGCGGTTCTGCATCTCGCTCGCTGCGGCCTTGGTATAGGTGAGGCAAAGGATGTTTTGAGGATCTGTTCCATCGAGGAGCAGCCGCGCAACGCGATCAGTCAGAACCCGCGTCTTTCCCGATCCGGCGTTGGCCGACAGCCATGTCGAGGCGCGGGGGTCGGCGGCCTCGATCTGCCGCAGGGTCGCATCATCCCGGATCATACCAGATCCTCCGGCGCTACAGGGTCGGAGGTGTTCCATTCGCCAAAGCGGGCAAGGTGATCGTAATAGCTGATGTCGCCGGTCGACTGCATGGCCTGCCGCGCGGAAAAGCCATTCCCCACATCGGCCCAATGCCGCAAAAGTTTGAGAAAAAGCGCCCAGGTCTCGTCAACGGGACAGTCTTCCATCGGCGCCGGAATAATCTTTTCTGTGCCAAGCCCAATAAAGGCCGCCCCTGCCACCTGCGCCTTTCCGGCTGCGGCAAAGGCGCCCTGTTCGGCCATGGCCGCCTGCAGAAGCAGCTGTTTGTCGAAGGCGATCTGCTGCGCCTCCGTCGAAACCTTGCCTGTCTTGTAGTCATAGATGATCACTGCCCCGTCGGGCCGCTGGTCGATCCGGTCAGGTCTGGCCTTGAGCTTCAGCGGCGGCGAGGAGATCTCGATGTGGCCTTGCGTCTCGCCGACCAGCGGCGTCCCAATGCGCCGCCGCTCTGTTTCGGTCTCAAGAAACCAGTCGGCGACCTTTTCAAAACGCGCCATCCACATCCGGCGGACGGTTGGCCAGGGGCAGTTTGCCTCCAGCTCCTCACGCGCGATGGTTAGCAGTGCCTCGCGCGCGCCTTCAGCGTCTGGGGCGGGGCCACCAAAAACAAAGCGATGAAGCATCTCGTGAACGATCGTGCCGCGCAGCGGGGCATCGGCGTTGGGCGAAAGGGGATCAAGCTCGCGCAGGCGAAGAATTCGCTCGGCATAGATCGCATAAGGGTCGCGGTAGAGACGCTGCACCTGCGTGACCGAAAGCTCGGTAAGCCGATGGTTTGCCGGCGGGCGCGGCGAGGGGCGCTTTGCCAGGGCTACCCGCTCTCTTGGGGCGGTCTCGACAGCTGCGAGCCGCAGCCAATCTTTTCCACGCTTGCGCATCTCATCAAGCGCGGCAACGCCGCCGTTTCCTTCAAGCCCCGAAAGAAGGTTGGTCAACCTGTTGATCCAGCGCGAGGCCACGGTTTCCGCCTCGTCCGAGCGCACGGCGCGGCTGATCCAGACCTCGGGCGCGGCGACGGCCTGCTGGAAATCATGCGCGGCAAGGCCGATCCGCCGCTCAGGAAGCAAAAGCCCCGCCTCGGCCCGCATCCGGCGATTGAGCCAAGGGTCGGGCGCTGGTGCCTCGGGCCATGTGCCTTCGTTCATGCCGCCAAGGATGACAAGGTCGGCCGACTG
>JAHEBR010000155.1 GCA_024642185.1 Marivivens sp.
ACCTTGCCCCAGACAAAGGCATAAAGCGCACTCGCCGCATCGTTGAAACGATAGGCCGCGAGCGCGGCATCGACCTCTTCGCGCACCTTGGCGACCTCGCCGATGATCCAGCGGTTCACGGTCGCGGTGGGCGCAGGCATCGTGCCGTCACCCCCCAAAGCGCCGTTCATCTCGGCAAAGCGGCAGGCATTCCACAGCTTGGTGGTAAAGTTGCGGTATCCCTTGATCCGGTCTTCCGAAAGCTTGAGCACCCCGCCAATCGCCGCCATCGAGGCATTGGTAAAGCGCAGGGCATCGGCGCCGTATTCATCGACGATCACCAGAGGGTCGATCACATTGCCCGTGGTCTTCGACATCTTCTTGCCCTTCTCGTCGCGGACGAGTTGGTGAAGATAGACGGTGTGGAAGGGGATCTGCCCCACCACGGCCAGCTGCATCATGATCATCCGGGCGACCCAGAAGAACAGGATGTCTTGGCCGGTGATGAGAACATCGGTCGGGAAATAGCGCTTGTAGGCGTCGGTCTCTTCCGGCCAACCCAGCGTGCCGATCGGCCAAAGGCCCGACGAGAACCAGGTGTCGAGAACATCGGGGTCGCGCCACATCGGGATGAGAAAGTAGCCATCCTCAGCCCCGCCCGCGTACGAAAGATCATTGCCAAGCGGCCAAGAGTGCGGTTCCCCGTCTACCTCGATCAACTTTTCCGGGATCACGCCAGCGCGTTCTTTCCATACCTTCCGAACCTGCTCTTTGGCTTCTTCCAACGATGCGGCACAGAACTCCATCGTGAGGATTCCACCCGCGGTTAGCTTTCCGCCAAGCTCTGCTTCGTCAGGTCGGTGTTCTCGTTTGAATTCGATCGCTTGACCCAGTGGAATGTTTCCCCCAACTCTTACTTTCCGAGTTCCGACGTTCCCTTGGAGGTCCGGAACCATAGCCGTCCAAACCGGAATCTGATGCCCCCACCAAAGCTGGCGGGAAATGCACCACGGCTCGATATTCTCCAGCCAGTGGTAATAGGTCTTCTCGCCGCTCTCGGGCATGATGGTGATCTGGCCCGAACGCACCGCCTCGAGCGCAGGCCCGACGATCTTTTCGGCATCGACAAACCACTGGTCGGTCAGCATCGGCTCGATGACAACCTTCGAACGGTCGCCAAAGGGCTGCATGATCTTCTTGGCCTCGACGAGCGGGGCAAACGCCGGCGCCTCTTCCGTAGGCCGGGCCTCGGCCCGGCCCTTCCCAAGACGCGGGTCGTCGGCGCGGGTCATCACCGCCAAGCCTTCAGCCGTAATTTCCGCCACAACCCGTTCGCGCGCCTCAAACCGGTCAAGCCCGCGCAGGTGATCCGGCACAAGGTTCAGCGCATCCGCCTCGGCCTCTGTAAGCATCCGCTCGCCCCGCGCCACAGCCCCCGCAATCGTCGCCGCGTCCTCATAGGCCGCCCCATCCGCCCGCATCGCTCCGCGCACGTCCATCAAGCGGTACATCGGAATGCCGCCGCGCTTGGCCACCTGATAGTCGTTGAAGTCATGCGCGCCGGTGATCTTCACCGCGCCCGAGCCGAAGGCCGGATCGGGATATTCATCGGTAATGATCGGAATGAGGCGGCGATGCTCTTTCGGTCCAACCGGAATTTCGCAAAGTTTCCCGACGATTGGCGCATAACGTTCATCCGATGGATGAACCGCAACCGCCCCGTCGCCCAGCATCGTCTCGGGCCGCGTCGTGGCGATAGAAATGTAATCCCGCTCTTCGGAAAAGACGACGTTCCCCTCTTCGTCCTTCTCGACGTAGGTATAGGTCTCACCGCCCGCGAGCGGATATTTGAAGTGCCACATATGGCCGTCGACTTCGATATTCTCGACCTCAAGATCCGAGATCGCCGTCTCGAAATGCGGGTCCCAGTTCACCAGCCGCTTGCCGCGATAGATATAGCCCTTGCCATAAAGATCGACGAAGACCTTGATCACCGCGTCATGGAAATTGCCCTTGGCATCCGCCTCGGGCGCCCCCGGCGCGCCCGACATGGTGAAGGCATTGCGCGACCAATCACACGACGAGCCGAGGCGCTTCAGTTGATCAATGATCGTATTGCCGTATTGCGCCTTCCACTCCCAGACCTTGCCGAGAAAGTCCTCGCGGCTCATGTCGGTGCGGCGCAGGTTACTCTCCGCCTTCAGCTTCTTCTCGACCTGCAACTGAGTGGCGATCCCCGCGTGGTCCTGCCCCGGCTGCCAGAGCGTGTCAAAGCCCCGCATCCGGTGCCAGCGGGTCAGGATATCCTGCAACGTGTTGTTGAAAGCATGGCCCACATGCAAGGCGCCGGTCACGTTCGGCGGCGGGATCATGATGCAGAAACTCTCGGCCCCCGGCTTGGCATTGGCCCCCGCCTTGAAAGCCCCGGCCTCCTCCCACATCCGGTAGAGCCGCGGTTCGGCCTCGGCCGCATCAAAATTCTTTTCCATCGCCATCGGTCAGATCCTCGAAACGTTCAGGGTGCTCTCTAGCGAAAGCGCAGAGAAAGGAAAAGACGCAGCTCCCTCTCAGAGGCCCCTAAATATCCCGGGGGTGCGGGGGCTGGCCCCCGCCTAGACCGCGCGATCGATCCGCGTCGACAGGTGAATGAGGCTTTCCATCGCCAGAACCCCATCGATCTCGCCGATCCGGTCGAGCGCCTCGTCAAGCGCGAGGGTCGATTGGGTTCGCAGCTGGCATGCCAGATCAAATCGGCCCGAGGTGGTATGAACCTTCTCGACCGCCGGAAGCCTCTCAAGCTGCCGCAAAACGGCCGATTGGGCGGCGGGGGTGATATGGATGAGAACCGTCGCCCGGATTTGACCTGCGCGGGCATCTTCCGAGAGCTTGACCGTATAGCCCGCGATCACGCTGTTCCGTTCGAGCCGGTCAAGCCGCGCCTGAACCGTGGTGCGCGCGAGCCCCAACTTGGTGCCGAGCTTGGCCACGGGCGTGCGGGCGTTGGCGCCCAGAAGCGCCAGAAGTCGGCGGTCGATTTCGTCAAGTTCGATCATAGTGACGAAAGTAACGGCAAATTGCCGATGATAACAGACAAATCGTGCAAGGTGCCGAGTCACTCTGACGTATGGCAATGGTAGGATGAAAAGAAACCCCAGCAGGCAGAGGTCTCCATGCTCCAGCGTCCCGTTGTCTCCGCAACTCCCGCAAAACATCTCGCGACGGAGGCAGGCGAGTTGCCGGTGCATTTCTTTGCCCCCTCCGCCCTCGAGGCGCGGCTCCAGACCTTCAAGGATCACTTTCCCGGCGTCGTGACCTACGCGGTCAAGGCCAATCCCGCCGATCACGTCATCAGCCAGCTTTGGGCCGGAGGGCTCGACGGCTTCGACGTGGCCTCGCCCGACGAGATCTCGCTCATCCAACGCCTCTGCCCCGGTGCAGCCATGCACTACAACAATCCCGTCCGCAGCCGCGCCGAGATCCGCTACGGCATCGAGGCGGGTGTTGTCTCCTGGTCGGTCGACGACATGGGCGAGTTGGAAAAGCTGATCGCCTGCGGGGTGCCGAAGGCAAACGAGGTCGCCGTCCGCTTCAAACTCCCGGTTGCGGGCGGCACCTATAATTTCGGCGCCAAGTTCGGCGCGACCGAGGACGAGGCCGTGGCGCTCCTGCGCCGCGTGGCCGAGGCGGGCTTCCGTCCGGCGATGACCTTCCACGTCGGCACCCAGTGCAAGGCGCCGCAGGCCTTCGCCAGCTACATCACCACCGCCGCCCGCATCGCCAAGGAAGCAAGCGTCACCATCGGCCGCCTCAACGTCGGCGGCGGCTTTCCGGCGGGGCGTGATGGCCAGCCGGTCGACCTTCTGCCGTTCTTTGCCGCCATCGACAAAGCGACCGAAGCCTTCGAGACCCGCCCGATCCTCGTCTGCGAGCCTGGGCGTGGCATGGTCGCCGACTCTTTCGCCTATGCCGTGCAGGTGAAATCCGTGCGCGCAGGCCGCGTCTACCTCAACGATGGGGTCTACGGCGGCCTTGCGGAATTTCCTTCGATGGTGATCTCGCTGCACACCGTTGTCGGCCACATGGGCGAGGCCCGCGAGCCCGCCCGCCAGCCAATGACCGTCTTCGGTCCGACCTGCGACTCGATCGACCAATTGCCAGGCACACTTGAGCTGCCTGTCGACCTTGCCGAGGGCGATTGGATCGTGTTCCGGTCGATGGGGGCCTATCTCACGGGCATGACCACCCGCTTCAACGGCTACGGCGATTGGCACACCGTCACAGTGCAGAGCCTCTGGCCATAAGTTCGGCGGCTTCACTGGACACTAGGACTTGACGCGCTAGGCTGGTGCCGTCGGCGGGAATTGGTTCGCCGTTCGGGCAGAGCAAGTCGTATGTCCCCTGTGCAGGATTGGTTTCTTGGCCTTTTGGGCCGCAGACCCAGACGGGAAGAAGGCCGCCCTCGCGGGCGCGGGCCCGCCACGCACGTCATCATCCTCGACGGCACCATGTCGACCCTTGATGACGGCTACGAGACCAACGCCGGGATCACGTTCAAACTCCTCAAGGAACTCGGCGCGAAGCATAACGTCACCCTGCACTACGAGGCGGGTATCCAGTGGCGCGACTGGTCAAGCACCTACGGTGTCCTCACGGGCAAGGGCCTCAACCGGCAGATCGAGCGGGCCTATGGGGTTCTCGCATCGCGCTATGTGCCGGGCGACCGGATATTCCTGATCGGCTATTCGCGCGGGGCCTATGCGGTGCGGTCGCTCGCCGGGGTGATCGACCGGGTTGGCCTTGTGCGGGCGGATGTGGCGACCGAGCGCAATATCCGCGAAGCCTATCGCCATTATCGCGCCGAGGCCGCCTCGCCCGCGACGGCCGATTTCCGCAAACTTTTTTGCCACGACAACGTCTGGATCGAGGCGGTCGGAGTCTGGGATACGGTCAAGGCGCTGGGCCTGCGCCTGCCGATCCTGTGGCGCTTTACCGAAAGCAAATACAGGTTTCACAACCAAGATGTGGTCCGCCACGTCCGCCATGCCTTCCACGCGCTCGCCATCGACGAAACACGGCAGGCCTATGATCCGGTGCTCTGGAGCCGCCCCGCGGGCTGGCCCGGCGAGATGATCCAGATGTGGTTTCGTGGCGCGCATGGCGATGTGGGCGGGCAGGTCGACGACCGGATCGAGGCCCGGCCCCTGTCAAACATCCCGCTCGTCTGGATGCTGGAACAGCTCGAACGCTCCGGCCTGCCTTTGCCCGACAGGTGGCGGCTGCGCTTCCCGACCGACCCCGAAGCGCCTTCGGTCGGCACATGGGGCGGCTGGGCCAAGCTGTTCATTCTGCGCCATCGCCGCGAGGTGGGGCGCGATGTGACCGAGCGGGTGCATTTCACCGCCCAGACCCACCGCCGCGCGCGGCACCTCAGGTTTCTGCCCTAACCAATCTTCGGCTGCATGATGAGGCAGGTGGTCGAACCGGTCGCAT
>JAHEBR010000156.1 GCA_024642185.1 Marivivens sp.
GGCTGGCGACGCCTCGGTGAACTGCGGACCGTGGGTCAAGCCTAGAGCGCGGGGGATGTGGGCGCAAGCGTGGGGCGGTCGAGGGCGAAGTAGATGCTGCCTACCCAGCGACCGCCGATGAAGAACGTCTTCTCGGCGCGGTGGGTCTCGTGAAAGCCGAGCTTGGTCAGGAGCCTGATCGAGGCATGGTTTTCGGGGTCGACATCGGCGGTGAGGCGAGGTGTGTCGGTCGTGGCCCAGAGATGAGCGATGATCGCGGCCATCGCCTCATGGGCGAGGCCCTTGCCCCAGTGGTCCGGCGCAAGAATGAACCCGACCTCGGGAAGCTGCCATGCCCCCGCCTTGCCGATCACTTCGCCGCCAAACTCGACGATGAAATCGGTGCCGCCGGGGCGGCCGATCATCGACGCAAGCCATTCGGCGGTCGTCTCAAGATCAGGATGCGGATCGGTTGACCAAAAGCCCATGGCCCGCGGGTCCGAAAGGATACGGTGCATTGGCCCCACGTCCTGGGGGCGGGCCGGGCGCAGAAGAAGGCGGGGTGTGACAAGCTCAGGCATCATGAAAAAAGGCCGCGCGTGGCGGCCCTTTGTCTTAGCGGTTTTCGATGTCGACATAGTCCTTCGTCGTCGACCCGAGATAAAGCTGCCGCGGGCGGCCGATCTTGAGCTGCGGATCGGCGAGCTGTTCTTTCCACTGGCTGACCCAGCCCACGGTGCGGGCCAGCGCGAAGATCGGGGTGAACATCGAAGTCGGAAAGCCGATCGCGTCAAGGATAATGCCCGAATAGAAATCGACGTTGGGATAGAGCTTCTTCTCGATGAAATAGGGATCTTCGAGCGCGATTTTCTCAAGCTCCTTGGCGACCTGCAGCGTCGGGTTGTTCTCGACGCCGAGCAGGGCGAGCACCTCGTCGGCGCTTTCCTTCATCACCTTGGCGCGCGGGTCGAAATTCTTGTAGACGCGGTGGCCAAAGCCCATCAGGCGGAAGGGATCGTTCTTGTCCTTGGCGCGGGCGAGGTATTCGGGGATCCGGTCGACGGTGCCGATCTCGCGCAGCATCTCGAGGCAGGCCTGATTGGCGCCGCCGTGGGCGGGGCCCCAGAGGCAGGCGATGCCGGCGGCGATACAAGCGAATGGGTTGGCGCCCGACGAGGAGGCGAGGCGCACGGTCGAGGTCGAGGCGTTCTGCTCGTGGTCGGCGTGGAGGGTGAAGATCCGGTCCATCGCGCGGGCAAGGATCGGGTCAACGTTGTATTGCTCGGCCGGAACCGAGAAGCACATATGCAGGAAATTCGCCGCGTAATCGAGATCGTTGCGCGGATAGACGAAGGGTTGGCCGATCGAATACTTGTATGTCATCGCGGCAATCGTCGGCATCTTGGCGATCAGGCGGATCGAGGCAACCTCGCGCTGCTGCTGGTCGTTGATATCGAGACTGTCGTGATAGAAGGCCGACATCGCGCCGACCACGCCGACCATCGTTGCCATCGGGTGGCTATCACGGCGGAAACCGCGGAAGAAATAGTGCATCTGCTCGTGGATCATCGTGTGGCGCGTGACCAGCGATTCAAACTCTTCAAGCTCGACCGCAGTCGGCAGGTGGCCGTAAAGCAGAAGGAAGCAGACCTCCAGATAATGCGACTTTTCCGCCAGTTGGTCGATCGGATAGCCGCGGTGCAGAAGCTCGCCCTTGTCGCCATCGATGAAGGTGATGGTCGAGTCGCAAGAGGCGGTCGAGGTGAAGCCCGGGTCATAGGTAAAGACGCCGGCTTGAGCATAGAGCTTGCGGACGTCGATCACATCGGGGCCGGCGGTGGGCGACAGGACCGGCAATTCAAAGGATTTGCCTTCGAGGGTCAGGGTCGCGGACTTGTTCGTATCGGCCATATGGGTTCCCCGTATGTGGCCCGAACCTTTCTGGCTCGGGTGGTGTCTTTCTAGCTGGTCAACACCTAGCGGCAAAGTGTGACAAATGTCTTATGCGGCGGCGTCGGTCAGACGGGCGATGGTTTCGTCCCGCCCCAGAACCAGCATCATATCGAACACGCTGGGCGAAACCGAACGCCCGGCCAGAGCGGCCCGAAGGGGCCCCGCCAGCTTTCCAAGTTTGGTTCCGTTGGCCTCGGCCACAGCGGCGACAATCTCTTCCAGCGCGGTTCGATCCCAGCTAGCATTTTGCAACTGCGGCGTCAATTGTCCCAGTATACCACGGGATACCGCATCAAGCTGGGCTGCGGATTTCTCATCTGGCTCCATTGGGCGAGATGCCAGAACGAAGTGAGCCTTTTCAAGGAGTTCCGGGAAGGTCTTGGCGCGCTCCTTGAGGCAGTACATCGCCTTCAGCATCCCGTCATGCTGGGCTTCTGTCAGCGGCTTTGCGCCGGTTGCCGCGAGGAAGGCCTCAAGTTCATGCAGCAGCGCAGCATCGTCGGCGATGGCGATATGCTGGCCGCAGAGATTTTCGAGCTTCTTGAAATCGAACCGGGCGGGCGATTTGCCGATGCCGCCCAAGTTGAACCACGCGCGCGCCTGCATGTCGGTGAAAAATTCGGCGTCACCGTGGCTCCAGCCGAGGCGGGTGAGATAGTTGCGCATCCCCGCCGCCGGATAGCCAAGCGCCTGATATTCCGCCGCCGCCGTGGCGCCGTGGCGTTTCGAGAGTTTCTTGCCATCGGGGCCGAAAATCAGCGGCACATGGGCCATCACCGGAAAATCCCAGCCCATCGCGTCATAGATCATCTTCTGGCGGAAGGCGTTGGTCAGGTGGTCGTCGCCGCGGATCACATGGGTCACGCCCATGTCGTGATCGTCCACCACAACGGCCAGCATATAGACCGGCGTGCCGTCCGAACGCAGCATGACCATATCGTCGAGCTGGTCGTTCGAGAGGGTCACGTCGCCCTGCACCTCGTCATGCACCGTGGTCGTGCCCTCCTGCGGCGCCTTGATGCGAATGGCGAAGGGCGCGTCGGGGTGGCTATCGGGGCTGGCATCGCGCCAGGGCGAGCGGAAGAGCGTCGATTTCCCCTCGGCGCGCGCGGCCTCGCGGAAGGCTTCGATCTCTTCCGGCGTCGAGAAGCATTTATAGGCCTTGCCTTCGGCCAAAAGCTGATGGGCGATCTCGCCGTGGCGGTCGATACGCTCAAACTGGCTGATCGGTTCGCCGTCCCAGTCGATGCCGAGCCAGCGCAGGCCGTCGAGGATTTTCTCGGTGTTTTCCGGCAAGCTCCGGGCGCGGTCGGTGTCTTCGATGCGCAGGAGGAACTTGCCGCCGCGGCCACGGGCAAAGAGCCAGTTGAACAGCGCCGTGCGGGCCCCGCCGATATGCAGCGCGCCGGTGGGCGAGGGGGCAAATCGGGTGACGACAGGACGGTCGGGCATAGGGGCGGACATGGCGAAAATTAACCTTCTGATAACCGTAGCGGCCTAGCCTCGGGGCATACTAAGCCGGAGGTCAGAGGACAAGTGCGCGTTGTCGCCAAACTTGAGCTGGCGCTTCTGGCGCAGCGCGGGCGGCTTCTCTTGTGGGCGCCGGTTTTCCTTACGATAGGCATTGGCTTCTACTTTTCCTTGACCGAAGAGCCGTCGGCTCAGGTGATCGTTTTCGTCGGCATTCTGGCGACGCTTGGAATCGGTCTGGCGCGGCTATCCAATCCTGCCTTTGCGCCAGTGCTCTACGCTCTTGTGCTTGTTCTCTCGGGCGTTTGTCTTGCGGCTGTGCGCGCTCACTCGCTCGCCGCCCCGGTTCTTGGTTGGAACTACTACGGCCCAATAGAGGGACGCGTTGTCGCCATTGACCGCTCGTCGAGCGATGCGCTGCGCCTGACCTTGGACAATGTTGTCCTCGCGCGCCTTGGGCCGGAAGAAACCCCGCAACGGGTGCGCTTTTCTCTTCAGGACGATCAGCGCTGGCTTGTGCCCACGCCGGGTGATCGGGTGATGACCACAGGCTTTCTTGGGCCCCCGCCCGGACCGTCCTCGCCGGGAGGCTTTGATTTCAGACGCATCGCCTGGTTCGACCGGCTTGGCGCGGTGGGCTATACGCGCAGCCCTCTGCTCTTGGCCGAGCCCGCGCAGGAAGACGACGGCCTTTGGCTTTCTCGCCTGCGCCTCGAGATGGCGCGCGGGATCGAGGCGCGGATCGGCGGTGAGGCCGGGGCCTTTGCCGCCGCGGTCACAACGGGCGATCGCTCATCCATGAGCCTCGAGACAACGCGGCATCTTCGGGTCTCCAACCTCGCGCATCTTCTGGCCATTTCGGGGCTGCACATGGGGCTGTTGACCGGCGTCGTCTTTGTCGGCGCCAGGATCGGGCTCAATCTATGGCCTGCTCTGGCCTTGCGGGTGCCGGTCAAGAAGATCGCAGCGATCGCCGCGCTTTTGGCCGGTGCGGCCTATCTGGCGCTGTCGGGTGGCTCGGTCTCGACCCTGCGGGCATTTGTCATGGTGGCCGTCATGTTCTTGGCGGTGCTGATCGACAGAAGGGCGATCAGCCTCAGAGCCGTGGCAATTGCGGCGCTTGTCATCCTTCTTCTGACGCCGGAAGAGGTGCTGGGCCCGGGATTTCAGATGTCTTTTGCGGCAACGATTGCGCTTGTCGGGGTATATGGTCACTGGCCGGTGGCCGGGCGTGGCCTGCCGGGGTGGGCGCGTCCGGTTGTGGCGGTAGCCTTTTCGTCCTTCATTGCCGGAGCCGCAACCGCACCTTTTGCTGCAGCCCACTTTAACCTTTTCCCGCGCTATGGGCTTTTGGCCAACATCCTTTCGGTGCCTGTGATGGGGGCGGTCGTGGCGCCGGGGGGCGTTGCCGCGGCTCTGGGGTGGCTTGTTGGCCTCGAATCTGTGGGGCTTTGGGTCATGGAGTTGGGCCTGAGCTGGATCCTCTGGATTGCGGGTTGGGTGACAGGCCTTCCGGCCTCGGTGGGCGGGGTCAAGGCGCCTGCAGAACTGTCCGTGCCGCTTTTGGCCCTCGGATCGCTCGTTCTGCTGCTGTGGGTCGGCCGCTTTCGCTGGCTTGGTGCTGTGGTGGCCGCCATGGGCCTGGTGCTCTGGATCGCCCAACCGCGCCCCGACCTTCTCATTGCCGATAGCGGCGGGCTCGTTGGTGTGATGACGCCGGAGGGAAGAGCCTTGTCCAAACCTTCGGGCGATGGCTTTGACGCGGGCAACTGGCTCGAAGATGACGGGGATACGGGCGGGCAGGAGCGGGCGGCAAGCCGTGGTGCTTTCGAGCGCGAAGGCCGTGTGGTGCGGTTCTATGTAGGGTCAAGGCCCGCGATCCTTGTGACCGGAAAGGTGGCTACCTCGGCGCTTGAGGGCTGTGGCGGCGTCGAGATCCTTGTCTCAAACCAGAGGCTAGCCCACGTTCGTCCCTGTCTCACTTTCGATCAGGGGTTTCTGGAGGAAAACGGCGCGGTCGCGATTTCATTGCGAAAAGACGGGTCCCTCCAA
>JAHEBR010000157.1 GCA_024642185.1 Marivivens sp.
ATCCGGCCAACTTCATGGCCCCACATCCCCGCACAGTTGACGATCATCTCGCAGGCGATATGGCCCGTGGCGCCCACATCGTCGGCCCAGTCAACGCCCGTCACGCGGCGCCCCTCTTTGGTGATGCCGGTGACCTTGGTGCGCTCGCGCACGATGGCGCCGCCCATGCGGGCGCCCTTGGCCATGGCGAGCGCAATATTGGCCGGATCGCCCTGCCCGTCGGTCGGAAGCCAAACGCCTGCCTTGACCCCGTCGATATTGAGGTGCTCGTAGCGGTTCTTGACCTCGGCGGGCGAGATTTCCTCGACCGGAACGCCAAAGGCCCGCGCCATGGCGGCGCTGCGGAACAGCTCTTCCTTGCGGTCCTCGGTCAGCGCGACCGAGATCGAGCCGACCTGCCGCATCCCCGTGGCCACGCCGGTTTCGGCCTCAAGCCCGCGATAGAGCTCGGCCGAATAGCGGGCGAGGCGGGTCATGTTGGCGGACGCTCGCAGCTGGCCGATCAGGCCCGCGGCGTGCCATGTGGTGCCGCTGGTCAATTGCTTGCGTTCCAGCAAGACAACGTCTTTCCAGCCAAGCTTGGTCAGGTGATAGGCCACCGAACAGCCGATGACGCCGCCACCGATGATGACAACGCGGGCGTGAGTGGGAAGGTCGCTCATTTCAGAGACTCCGGAAGGGGGTTATTCGGCAATGTCATGACCCGCGGCACGCAGGCGGCGGGCGACTTCGATGATATGCGCGGGGCCAACCTCGCAGCAGCCACCAACGATCGTGGCCCCCTGATCGACCCAGCCCATGACGAAATTGGCGTAGGTCTCGGGGCCAAGGTCGCGGCGGGCGCTCAGGGCGTCGACGGTGGGCGAATCCTTGAGGAAATCCTTGGTGATCATGGTGAAGCCGTTGGCATAGGCGCCGAAAGGCAGGCCCGCGGTCTTGATCACCTCAAGCGCCGCTTCCATTGCCTCGGGGGCCGAGCAATTGGCGAGCAGGGCATCAGCGCCGCCTTCGTTCGCGATGCGGACGACCTCGGCCACAAGCTCGCCCGAGCGCAGACGCGTGCCGTCTTCGTCATCGACCGTCACCGAGAGCCAGACAGGCTTGCCAGCCGTCTTGGCCCCTTCGAGGATCGAACGCGCGTGGGCTACGGAGGCCACCGTTTCGCACAGAAGGAAATCGACGTGCGGCGCGAGCTTTTGCGCCACCTCGGCATATTTCGCCACGGCCTCGTCATGCGGGGGATGCACGTCGGGGCGATAGCTTGCCACCAAGGGGCCGATGGAGCCCGCGATCTTGCCATGCCCCGCCGCCTTGCGCGCGGCCTTGGCCTCTTCCACCGCCGCCTCGTGCAGCTCGTCAAACCTGCCGTCGATCCCGGTTTTCACCAGCCGGTCGTGGTGGATGCAGTAGGTGTTGGTCGTGGCGATGCCAGAGCCTGCGCGGAAGTAGTCCTCGTGCACAGCCTCGACCATGCCGGGATGGTCCATCATCACCTGCGTTGACCAAAGGGGCGAGGGCCTGTCACCCGCGCGGTGGATAAGCTCCTGCCCCATACCCCCATCAAGAAGCGTGATCTTGGTCATGCGCGGATCCTTTCGTTATCGGCGTCCCAAAGCGGCTGGTCTTCCTGAACCACCGCGCGGCAGCGTTCGCCATAGATTTCAACTTCGATCTCAGTGCCCGGCACGGCCAGATCGCTGCGCAGCATCCCGAGGGCGATCGAGGCATTCACCCGATAGCCCCAGCCGCCACTCGTCGTTTCGCCGACGATCTTTCCGTCGTGCCAGAGGGTCGACATATAGGGCGCGTCGGCCTCGCCCGCGTCGACGACGAGGGTGACAAAGCGCTTCTTGCTGCCCCGCTGCTTCTCGGCCAGAAGTGCGGCCTTGCCGGGGAAATCCTGCGGCTTGTCAAACTTGACGAAGCGATCAAGCCCACCTTCGAGAAGGCTGTAGTCTGTCGACAGATCGCCCTTCCACGCGCGATAGCCTTTCTCGAGGCGAAGCGAGTTGAGCGCCCACATCCCGAAGGGCTTGGCACCGCCTTTGAGGATCGCGTCATAGATCGCAGGCAGATCTTCGTCGTCGGCATGGATTTCCCAGCCAAGCTCGCCCGCGAAAGACACGCGCAGCAGAAGAACGTGCTTGCCCGCAACCTTGGCGGTCTGGCGCGAGAGCCAGCCTTCGTGCAGGTCGGCATCCTCGGTGATCGGCTCGAGAAGCGCGCGGGTTTTCGGGCCGGTGACGATGAGCGTGCCGGTGCCAACCGTATCATCGGTCAGCTCGATGCCGCTGCCCTCGGGCAGGTTGGCCTTGAGGTATTCAAAGTCGTGCCACTGGGCAGAACCGGCGGTGATGAGCGTAAACAGCTCCTCGTCATGCCGGATAATCGACATCTCGGTGAGGATGCGCCCGCGCTTGTCGGGGAAATAGGCAAGGTTCATCCGCCCCACCTTGGGCAGGCCGCCCGATATGAGGCCACGCAACCATTCCGCCGCGCCATCGTTGCGCAGGGTGTAGCGCGAGAAACCCGGCAGATCGAGAACGCCGACGCCATCGCGCACCGCCTCGCATTCCTCGCGGATACGCTCGGCCCACGGGCCCGCGCGATTCCACGTCTGGGTGCTTTCCTCGCTCAGATCGTCGCCCGGCTTGGCAAACCAGTTGGCCCGCTCCCAGCCGTTATAGGCGCCCATGACGCCGCCGAGTTCCTTGATCTTGGCATCAAGCGGCGAATGCTTGCGATCCTTGCCAGCGGGCCAGCGGTGCCACGGGAAATGCATGGCGTATTCGTGGCCGTAGATCTCCATGCCCCGCTCCACGCAATAGTCGTGGTCGGTGTAGTCGGTAAAGCGGCGCGGATCGCAGGACCACATATCCCATTCGGTCTGGCCTTCGGTGATCCATTCCGCCAAGACCTTGCCGGCCCCGCCGCCTTGGGCGATGCCGAAGGTAAAGACGCAGGCCTCAAAAGCATTTGGCACGCCCGGCATCGGGCCGATCAGCGGGTTGCCATCGGGCGCATAGGGGATCGGGCCGTTGATGACCCGCGAAACCCCTGCCTCGGCCAGAAGCGGCACCCGCGCCATCGCGTCTTCGATATAGTATTCCAGACGGTCGAGATCGTCAGGATAAAGCTGGAACGAGAAATCCTCGGGCATCGGATCGTTCGGGTTGGCCCAGTGGGCACGACCATTGCGCTCATAGGGGCCAAGGTTGAAACCGTTCTTCTCCTGACGAAGATAGTATGAGGTATCCACATCGCGCAGCAGCGGGAGCTTTTTGCCCGAGCCTTCCGACCATTTCTTGATCTCGGGCACCTCTTCGAAAACCATATACTGGTGGCTCATCACCATCATCGGCACTGTCCGCCCGCCATAGGGCTTGAACCATTCGCCCACGCGCTGGGCATAATAACCCGCGGCATTGACCACATAGTCGCAGCGGATATCGCCCTTTTCGGTATGGACGATCCATTCGCCATTCTCGCGGCTCACGCCTGTCGCGGGGGTAAAGCGCAGGATCGTCGCGCCCAGATCGCGCGCGCCTTTGGCAAGCGCCTGGGTCAGCTGCGCGGGGTCGATATCGCCGTCGGCGGGATCAAATAGTGCGCCTTTGAGGTCGTGCGTTTCGATGAAGGGGTATTTCGCCCTGATCTCTTCGGGCGAGAGGATGTCGATCTCCATCCCCTGATAAAGGCCCATGCCCTTGGCCCGCTGAAACTCCTGCATCCGCTCTTGCGAATGGGCAAGCCGGATCGAGCCGGTGACGTGATAGTTCATCGGGTAATCAACAGCCTCGCCCAGCCCGCGATAAAGCTCGGTCGAGTAGCGCTGCATATTCATCAGCGACCACGAGGTCGAAAAGGTCGGCACGTTGCCGGCGGCGTGCCATGTGCTGCCTGCAGTCAGCTCGTTCTTCTCAAGGAGAACACAGTCGCTCCAGCCCGCCTTGGCAAGGTGATAAAGCGCCGAGACACCGACGACCCCGCCACCAATGATCACGACCCGCGCCGTTGTTGGAAAATCTGCCATGTCTTTCTCCCTAATCTTCTCTTTGCGGAAGCCCATCCGCGAGTTCGTAATAATCGCCCTTGAAGCCCACGAAGATGTGGCCTGCGAGCATTGTTCCGGTCGGCCCGTCAATCGAACCGGGGGCCACTTCGATGATGTCTTTGCCGAGCGGCCTGAAGAACAGCGACGCGCCGCATTCCTTGCAAAAGCCGCGCTCGGCCCAATCCGACGAGCGATACCATTTGAGGCCGCGATCTTTGGTGAAGCGGAAATCTTCGGTCGCGACCGAAAAGGCCGACCAATAATGTCCGCCCGACTTGCGGCAGGCGGTGCAATGGCAGGCGCGATAGCTTTCCGGGATCTTGTCGACCTCGAACGCCACAGCCCCGCAAAGGCAGCTTCCCTTCATCTCAGGCCCTCCCTGAAGCGAAATTGGCGGAGCCGAGCAGGGCTCCGTAGATGATGAAACAGATCGCCATGCCGCGCCGCACCCAGACATTGACCACAGCGCCCAGCGCCGCGCGACCGAGAAGCGCGCCAAGCGCGGTATAAGTCACATAGCTGAGGCTCGTCAGCGTCAGTGCGGTCGGCACGATCACCCACATCTGCTGGCCGATGGGCACGTCGGGCTGAACAAACTGGCTGAAGGCGGCGAGATAGCCGGCGACGCTTTTGGGGTTGATCGTGGCGATGGCGAGAGCGCGGCCATAGATCGAGTGGGCGTGGCTCGCCCGCGATTTGAGGGGCTTTGCTGCATTCATCCAGCCGCGAATGCCGAGCCAGACCAGCACCGCCGCGCCGCAATACTGGAGGATCGAGAAGGCAAAGGGCGAGGCCTTGATCAGCGCTGTGATGCCCAAAGCGGAAAGGCCGAGAAACAGGCTCGCCTGCGTCAGGATCGCCAGAACGCCCCAGAGCGCGCGGGCAAAGCCGTGGGTCATGCCGTTGTTGATGCAATTGACGGCATTGGGGCCCGGCGTGGTCACGAAAACCAGCCAGAAGAGCGCGAAGATGGTCCAGGCATCAAAGCTCATGGCCAGCCCCTAATAGACCGGCGGCGCGATCACCCAGATCGCGACGGCGGGTTCGTCATAGGGGTTTTCCCAGCGGTGCGGCTCGCCGCGGATGCGGAAGCTGTCGCCGGGGCCAACGGTGAAACGGGCGCCGCCGATCTCGAGGTCGAGCTTGCCTGAGACGATGAAAGCCACCTCTTGGGTCGGGCGTGTCACGGTCTCGCCGATGCTGGAATGGGGCGCGAAGGTCGAATGGACCATCTCGAAATCGTCGGTCAGGTCGGGTGAGAGCAGTTCCTCGACCAAACCCCCATCGCCCGATCCAATCGACCGCCGCGCGCCTTTCCGGACGATGAGACCCGCTTCTTCGGCAGGCGCGCCGGGTTGGCCGAACAGGATCGAGATC
>JAHEBR010000359.1 GCA_024642185.1 Marivivens sp.
CAACCTGAAGTTCACCGTTGAACTGATCGCCCCGATCGCCATGGAAGACGGCCTGCGCTTCGCCATCCGCGAAGGCGGCCGCACCGTCGGCGCCGGCGTCGTCGCGAAAATCATCGAGTAATCGGCGATTATCATCTGATTGGGGGGCTGCCTTCGGGCGGCCCCTTTTTCTTTGCCAAACCCCCTTTTTGGCGGCAGAGATCGTCCTGTGAACAAGGGGCAGGGCGTGGGACAGTCACTTCACCGCAACGTGGATTTCATGAAGCTCTGGGCGGCGCAGGCAGTCAGCGCTGTCGGTGCGCGGATCACCCGGACGGTCTTGCCGATCATCGCGATCCTTCTGATCGACGCCACGCCGACCGAGGTGGCCATTCTTTCGGCTCTCGGTTTCGCGCCGAGCGTGATCGTCGGGCTTTTCGCAGGCGGCATTGCCGACCGACGTGCCAAACGGCCTTTGATGATCGGCGCGGATATCTTTCGGGCCGTGACCATCCTTTCAATCCCGCTGGCTGCCAACAGCGGCGTCTTGTCGATGGGGCAAATCTATCTCGTCGCGGCCCTGACGGGTGCGGCATCGTCGCTCTTCGATATTGCCGACAAGACCTTCCTGCCCGCGGTCTTGCCGAAAGAGCAGCTCGTAGATGGCAACGCGCGGCTCGAAGCCTCGGACGCGGTGGCCGAAGGCATCGGGCCGTGGATCGGCGGCGCGCTGGTCGGTCTTGTCGGCGCGCCGATGGCGCTCGTGTTCGATGCGCTGAGTTATCTGTGGTCGGCCCTGCTGCTTGGGTTGGTTCGCCGCGAGGCGCCGGTTGACGACAACGCAACAGAAGCGGGCGGCGCTGGTTTCTTTGAGGACGCACGGATCGGCCTGCGGGCCAGCCTCGCCCATCCGATGATCGCCCGTATCCTTCTGGCCACGACAATCCTTTCCCTTTCGGGCGGCTTCTTCATGGCGCTCTATATGGTGGTCACGGTCGATCTTCTGGCGCTGTCGCCGACAACGATCGGCGCGATCATCGGGGTTGGGGGGCTGGGCGGCGTGCTGGGCGCGTTTGCCGCGCCCGCTCTACGGCAGCGGTTCGGCGCTTATGGGGCGATGGTTCGTTCGCTAACCATTGCCGCGGGTTTCAACTTTTCGGTGCCGCTCTCGCTTCTCTTTCCATCGGCCGCCGTTCCGCTTCTGGTTTCGGCTCAGCTCGTGGGCGACGGATTCATGACCGTTGCCTTCATCATGGTCGTCAGCCTCCGGCAGGAAATCATGGCCAGAGAGGTTCTGGGCCGCGTCAACGCGACCTTTCATCTGGCCGAGTCGGGGGCACTGGTCAGCGGCTCGTTACTTGCCGCGGTTCTGGTCTTCTGGAGCCCCGTCGAATGGGTCATCTGGGGTGCATCCTTCGGCGGGGTGATCGCCGTTCCGATATTGATGGGCCATCGCCCAACCGCGGAGGCGGGGCGCTAGGGCCCGGCAGGCAGGCCCACCATCGCGTCGGCCTCGGCCGTCGCGGCATCGAGGGCATCGGCGAGGGATTTCAGAAGTTCCGCCTTCTGCACCTCGTCCAAATGCCGCGGGATCTCGGCGTCCCAACGCCGATAGACCGCCGCGCCACGGCTGAAGGGCCAGGGGAAGAGCATCCGGTCCCAGCCGGGAAGGCGCGACTGCCGCCGCACCGAGTTGGCGTGAAGGAATACCGGCATCCCCGAGATCCGCGCCCATTCGAGCGGCGCTTCCTGCAGTTTGCGTCGCGGGCCGAACGGGCCGTCGCCGGTCAGACCGATACTGGCGCCCGAACGGATCAGGCGCAGGATCTGCCGCGAGGCTGTCTTGTTGGAATTGCCGAAAGTCATCTCGAAGGGCGTGCCGTTGAACCGGCTGTGCGTGACCGCGCTGATCCGCCCGTCGCGGTTGTCGGCGGTGGGCACGGTGATCGGCGTGAGCCCCTGCGGCCAGAGCGGTATCGCCATGAGTGTCCGGCTGTGCCAGAGGAGGTAGATGACTGGCCCCTCTTTCATCGCGGCGCGCAGATCGTCGGCGCCGCGAACCTCCCAGCGCGTTGTTCGGAACACCAGCCAAATATAGGCCGAATAGATGCGCCCGAGCAGCCGTTCCAGCAAGGATGCGGCAACTGGCATCGGTTCTGCGATCTCTGTTTTCGTCTGGCCGGACATGAGGCCTCACTATGATTTTCGCCCTTGTAGAAGGCGGGCCACTTTTCATGCAAGGCCAGTCTTGCAAGCGCCAGAGATTGCCGCTATTCGACAGGCCGGCCTTAGGGGTATAGCTCAGCTGGTAGAGCGACGGTCTCCAAAACCGTAGGTCGCGGGTTCGAACCCTGCTGCCCCTGCCATTTTCCTCAAATATACAACCCAGCTTCGCCTTGACCTTTGACGGCGCGTTTCGCAGTCTCGTGCGCAGTTTAGGGCAGGTGGACGTCGTGGCGGGGAAGGTTTCGGTTGGGTTACATCTTGGTGTGCACAAGACGGCCTCCACCCATCTGCAGCACAGCCTCAGAAACAGTAGTGAAGCGCTGATCGAAAAAGGCGTGCGATACTATGGTCCCGATTTTCTGCGGCTTCGGGGGCGTTCGATCGAACAGATGTTTGGGCTGGGGACCACCCCAGCTCCCAGACGATCGACCGCGGACCAGATTGCGTTTCTAGCCAAGGGCGACAGCAGGATTTTTATCAGCGAGGAAAATTTCTTCGGCCCCCTGCTTGAAAGAAACGGCAAAGTTCTGGTCCCGCCCTATTCCGGAGGGGAGCGGGCTGTTTCCGAATTCGCAGGGCTTCTGGCAGGCGAGGGGTCTTCGCTTGATCTATATGTTGCGATACGCAGTCCGGCGTCTTTTGTGACGTCGCGCTACAGCCAGATTCTCCTAAGCGGCACTTTCCTCTCGCCCCAAGATTATGCCGCCTTCGCCAGGCCGGAGGGGATCGACTGGGCCGAAATGGTTGCCGCGCTCGCGTCGGTTCCGCACAAGCGAAACCTCTATGTCTGGCGTTACGAGGACTACGGCCAGATATTGCCCTCCATCCTCGCAGCGATGGTGGGCCGCGAGGCGGCCCGTTCGGTTGCACCTGCTGAAAAGGTCGTGAATCCCGGCTTTTCGGCCACTGCCCTCCGCCGGTATCTTGTGGCGCGGGAAAGAGGGAACAAGTGGCTTACGCCTGCCCGAGCGCGGCGCCGTTATCCGGTCGGCCCCGACTCGCCCCCATTGGCGCTTTTCAGTGCCGAGGAACTTCACCACGACATGGAGCGTTATGACGATCAGATCGCCCGTATCCGATCTATACCAGGTGTCACGCTCATTCAGCCCTGATCTGGCCCGCGCGGACAGGGTTGAAAACCTCCCGCCAACTCCGTATGTCGCGGCAGACGCTTTCATGAGGTGGCCTTATGGCACGCACCAGCCCGATCCAGTTCATCCAGCAGACCCGCGCCGAGATTGGCAAGGTCGTCTGGCCCTCGCGCCGCGAGGTTCTTCTGACCACCGGTATGGTCTTTCTGATGGCGACCCTGCTCGCTGTCTTCTTCGCGCTCGTCGATCTTCTGATCCGTTCGGGCCTGCAAGGCGTCCTGAGCTTCTTCGGATCCTGACCTGCAGGGCGCATTTGCCTGATGGAAGAAATTGGCCTTTCCCCCTTGAAATCAAAGGCCTCGGGGGGTATGAGCCACGGACTTCCGGATGAGGCGTGCGGCGAATCGAGTTGCGCGCCGCTTTTTATTTTCGGAAACGGGCGGTCTAACCGCTTGATGAATATGGAACTTTCGGCCGCAGGGCCGGTGACGACGAGGTGTCGAGGAACATGGCGAAACGTTGGTATTCGGTAAGCGTGCTCTCGAACTTCGAGAAGAAGATTGCCGAACAGATCCGTACCAAGGTCGCTGACCAAGGGCTCGAGGACCAGATCGACGAAGTTCTGGTGCCGACCGAAGAGGTCATCGAAATGCGCCGCGGCAAGAAAGTGACCGCCGAGCGCCGCTTCATGCCGGGCTATGTTCTGGTGCACATGGAGATGTCGGACGAGGGCTATCACCTGATCAACTCGATCAACCGTGTCACCGGGTTCCTTGGCCCCCAAGGCCGCCCGATGCCGATGCGCGATGCCGAGGTTCAGGCGATTCTCGGCCGCGTCGAAGAGGGCCAGGAAGCGCCGCGCACGCTGATCCACTTCGAGATCGGCGAAAAGGTCAAGGTGAGCGACGGCCCGTTCGAGGATTTCGACGGGATGGTCGAAGAGGTCGACGAAGACAACCAGCGCCTCAAGGTGTCGGTTTCGATTTTTGGCCGGGCAACCCCGGTCGAGCTGGAATTCACTCAGGTCGCCAAGCAGGGCTGAGTGTCTCACGTGGGAGGCGAGGGCAGCGCGCTGCCGGAACCGGACCACACAACTTAGGCCCTGACCACGCGTGGTTCGGGGGTTGGAAAAAGGAGAGGCCAAATGGCCAAGAAAGTAATGGGCATGTTGAAGCTCCAAGTCGCCGCTGGCGATGCGAAGCCGTCGCCCCCCGTTGGCCCCGCTCTGGGTCAGCGCGGCATCAACATCATGGAATTCTGCAAGGCGTTCAACGCCAAGACCGCAGACATGGAAAAGGGCGCTCCGTGCCCGACCGTGATCACCTACTACCAGGACAAGTCGTTCACCTTCGAGATCAAGACGCCGCCGGCCTCTTACTATCTCAAGAAAGCCGCCAAGCTGACGTCGGGCTCCAAGACCCCCGGCAAAGCAATCGCGGGTTCCGTGACCGTCGCCCAAGTCCGTGAAATCGCCGAGGCCAAGATGAAAGACCTCAACGCGAATTCCGTCGAAGGCGCCATGCAGATCATCCTGGGCTCTGCCCGGTCGATGGGTATCGAGGTGAAGTGATGGCAAAAGCTGGTAAACGTATTCGCGCCGCACGCGAAGCCTTTGAAGGCAAGGAAAACCTCTCGGTCGTTGATGCGGTCGCTCTGGTGAAATCCAATGCCAAGTCCAAATTCGACGAGACCATCGAGATCGCGATGAACCTCGGCGTCGATCCGCGCCACGCCGACCAGATGGTCCGCGGCACGGTCAACCTGCCGAACGGCACCGGTAAATCGGTTCGCGTTGCTGTCTTCGCCCGTGGCGACAAGGCCGACGAAGCCAAGAAAGCCGGAGCCGACATCGTTGGCGCCGAAGACCTGATGGAAATCGTCCAGTCGGGCAAGATCGACTTTGACCGCTGCATCGCCACCCCCGACATGATGCCGATCGTCGGCCGTCTGGGTAAGGTCCTTGGCCCGCGCAACCTGATGCCGAACCCGAAGATCGGCACTGTGACCGTCGATGTCGCCGAAGCTGTGACCGCTGCCAAAGGTGGCCAGGTTCAGTTCAAGGCCGAGAAGGCCGGTGTCATCCATGCCGGTATCGGCAAGGCCTCGTTCGACGCCAAGAAGCTGGAAGAAAACCTTCTCGCTTTCGTTGACGCCGTGCAGAAAGCCAAGCCGTCGGGCGCCAAGGGCACCTACCTCAAGAAGGTTGCTCTCAGCTCGACCATGGGCCCGGGCGTGTCTGTCGACGTCGCCTCGGCGACCGGTAACTAAGAATTTCACCCCGGCTTTCGGGCCGGGATGAATGGCGGGGCCCGCAAGGGCCTCGTCCTGTCCGAGACGGAGGGCTGGGGAAACCCGCTAAGTCCTTCCTGAGATGGGAAACGAGAAGAGATTTCCGTTTGGTTGCGCAGCCGCGCTTCCTTCGGGCGATCAAGGCTCGGGACCCTGCAACGGACCCGAAGAGCCAGTGGACCCGTCCGCTGGCAAACATGAGCCGGGGGTCAAATCGGCCCCCATTACTTGGAGTGAAACTGTGGATAGAGCCCAGAAAGAGAAAGTGGTCGAGGAACTCGGCCAGATCTTTGAAAGCTCTGGCGTCGTAGTGGTTGCCCACTACGAAGGCATGACGGTTGCACAAATGCAGGACCTGCGCGCGAAAATGCGTGAAGTTGGCGGGTCCGTTCGCGTTGCCAAGAACAAGCTCGCCAAGATCGCCCTCGAGGGAAAGCCCTGCGCAAGCATCGCCGACTTCCTCACGGGCATGACCGTGTTGTCCTATTCCGAAGACCCCGTGGCTGCTGCCAAGGTGGTCGACGCCTATGCGAAAGCGAACGACAAGTTCGTGATCCTCGGCGGCGCAATGGGCGACTCGGCTCTGGATACTGCCGGTGTCAAAGCCGTCGCACAAATGCCGTCGCGTGAAGAGCTTATCGCTTCGATCGTGTCTTGCATCGGTGCGCCCGCCTCGAACATCGCCGGTGCCATTGGCGCGCCTGCTTCGAACATCGCGAGCATTCTTTCGACCATCGAAGAGAAAGCTGCATAAGCAACCTGATTACCAGACGGGGCCGTATAGCCCTGACGTTGGAACACACATCAAACGAACGGAAAGCATAAAATGGCTGATCTGAAAAAACTTGCTGAAGAGATCGTGGGTCTGACCCTTCTCGAAGCCCAGGAACTGAAAAACATCCTGAAAGACGAGTACGGCATCGAGCCCGCCGCTGGCGGCGCTGTCATGATGGCCGGCCCGGCTGCCGGTGGCGCTGCTGCCGCTGCCGAAGAAGAAAAGACCGAGTTCGACGTCGTCCTCAAGGACGCCGGCGCTCAGAAGATCAACGTGATCAAAGAAGTCCGCGCGATCACCGGTCTTGGTCTGAAAGAAGCCAAAGATCTCGTCGAAGCCGGTGGCAAGGTGAAAGAAGCCGCGCCGAAGGCCGAAGCCGAAGAGATCAAGGCAAAGCTGGAAGCCGCTGGCGCCAAGGTCGAACTGGCCTAAGCCAACTGGCAGGGGCCTCAGGCCCCGAAACACAGGCTGGGCCCGCATTTTGCGGGTCCAGCCGAACCTGTCTTAGCAGGGGGCAAATGCGGCCCCCTCCTTGGACAGGTTCCGGATCGGGAGGCTTCCGGTGGGACGGAGGCCAGGAATAGACCGGAACTCATCCGCTCTCACACGGGCGCTGTGCCGCAGCCCAACGGCATGGACCCAGTAGAGATTTGAAAGGTGACGACGCACATGGCTCAGTCCTTCCTCGGCCAGAAACGCTTGCGCAAATATTACGGTAAAATCCGTGAAGTGCTGGAAATGCCGAACCTCATCGAGGTTCAGAAATCCTCCTATGACCTCTTCCTTCGCTCCGGCGATAGCGAGATGCCCGCCGACGGCGAAGGCATCAAGGGTGTCTTCCAATCGGTTTTTCCGATCAAGGATTTCAACGAGACCGCCGTTCTCGAGTTTGTGAAATACGAACTCGAAAAGCCCAAGTTCGACGTTGAAGAATGCATGCAGCGCGATCTGACCTATTCGGCCCCGCTGAAGGTCACGCTTCGCCTCATCGTGTTCGATGTCGATGAGGATACCGGCGCCAAGTCGGTCAAGGACATCAAAGAGCAGGACGTGTTCATGGGTGACATGCCGCTCATGACCCCGAACGGCACGTTCATCGTCAACGGCACCGAGCGCGTCATCGTTTCCCAGATGCACCGCAGCCCGGGCGTGTTCTTCGATCACGACAAGGGCAAGACCCATTCCTCGGGCAAGCTTCTGTTTGCCTGCCGCATCATCCCCTACCGCGGCTCGTGGCTCGATTTCGAGTTCGACGCCAAAGACCTCGTATTCGCGCGCATCGACCGTCGCCGCAAGCTGCCGGTCACAACGCTGCTTTACGCGCTTGGCATGGATCAGGAAGGCATCATGGATGCCTACTACGAGACCGTCGACTACAAGCTTGAGAAAAAAGGCAAGAACTGGGTCACCAAGTTCTTCCCCGAGCGCGCACGCGGCACCCGTCCGACCTATGACCTGATCGACGCCAAGACCGGCGAAGTGATTGCCAAGGCTGGCGAAAAGGTGACCCCGCGCACCGTCAAGAAGCTGATCGAAGAGGGCAAGGTCAGCGAGCTTCTGGTGCCGTTCGCGCATATCGCCGGCAAATACGTCGCCAAGGACATCATCAACGAAGAGAACGGCGCCATCTATGTCGAGGCCGGTGACGAGCTCACCGCCGAGTTCAACTCCGATGGCACCCTGATCGGTGGCACCGTGAAGGATCTGGTCGATGCGGGCGTCAAGTCGATCCCGGTTCTCGACATCGACAACATCAACGTCGGCCCCTACATGCGCAACACCATGGCCGCCGACAAGAACATGAACCGCGAAACCGCGCTCATGGACATCTACCGTGTCATGCGCCCGGGCGAGCCGCCGACCGTCGACGCCGCTTCGGCGCTGTTCGATACCCTGTTCTTCGATAGCGAGCGCTACGACCTCTCGGCCGTGGGCCGCGTGAAGATGAACATGCGTCTCGATCTCGACGCAGCCGACACCATGCGCACCCTGCGCAACGAAGACATCGTATCCTGCATCAAAGCGCTGGTCGAACTGCGCGACGGCAAGGGCGAGGTCGATGATATCGACCACCTTGGCAACCGTCGTGTTCGCTCGGTTGGCGAGCTGATGGAAAACCAGTATCGCGTCGGCCTTCTCCGCATGGAGCGCGCGATCAAAGAGCGTATGTCGTCGGTCGAGATCGACACCGTCATGCCGCAGGACCTGATCAACGCCAAACCGGCCGCCGCCGCCGTGCGCGAGTTCTTCGGTTCCTCGCAGCTCAGCCAGTTCATGGACCAGACCAACCCGCTGTCGGAAGTTACCCACAAGCGGCGCCTTTCGGCCCTCGGGCCGGGCGGTCTGACCCGCGAGCGTGCCGGCTTCGAGGTGCGCGACGTGCACCCGACCCACTATGGCCGGATGTGCCCCATTGAGACGCCGGAAGGGCCGAACATCGGTCTGATCAACTCGCTCGCGACCTTTGCCCGCGTCAACAAGTATGGCTTCATCGAAACCCCCTACCGCAAGGTCAATGCGGGCAAGGTGACGGACGAAGTCCACTATATGTCGGCGACCGAAGAGATGCGTCACACTGTGGCTCAGGCCAACGCGACGCTCGACAAGGACGGCAACTTCATCAACGACCTGGTATCGACCCGCCAGTCGGGCGAATACACGCTCGCCCCGCGCGAGAATGTTGACCTGATCGACGTGTCACCCAAGCAGCTCGTGTCGGTCGCGGCCTCGCTCATTCCGTTCCTTGAGAATGACGACGCCAACCGCGCTCTGATGGGCTCGAACATGCAGCGTCAGGCGGTTCCGCTTCTGCAAGCCGAGGCGCCGCTCGTCGGCACCGGCATCGAAGGCGTTGTCGCACGCGACTCCGGCGCCTCGATCATGGCCCGCCGCGCCGGTATCATCGACCAGGTCGATGCCCAGCGTATCGTTGTGCGCGCCACCGCCGATCTCGAGGTCGGCGATCCCGGCGTCGATATCTACCGCCTGCGCAAGTTCCAGCGGTCGAACCAGAACACCTGCATCAACCAGCGTCCGCTGGTGAAAGTGGGTGATACGGTCGGCAAAGGCGAAGTGATCGCCGACGGCCCCTCGACCGATATGGGCGAACTGGCTCTCGGCAAGAACGTCGTCGTCGCCTTCATGCCGTGGAACGGCTACAACTACGAAGACTCGATCCTGATCTCCGAGCGCATCGTGCGCGACGACGTCTTCACCTCGATCCACATCGAGGAATTCGAAGTCGCCGCCCGCGACACCAAGCTTGGGCCGGAAGAGATCACCCGCGACATTCCGAACGTCGGTGAAGAAGCGCTGCGCAACCTCGACGAGGCTGGCATCGTCTACATCGGCGCCGAGGTCGGACCGGCTGATATCCTCGTGGGCAAGATCACCCCCAAGGGCGAAAGCCCGATGACGCCGGAAGAAAAGCTCCTCCGCGCCATCTTTGGCGAAAAGGCATCCGACGTGCGCGACACCTCGCTGCGCCTGCCGCCGGGGGATTCGGGCACCATCGTCGAAGTCCGCGTCTTCAACCGCCATGGCGTTGAAAAGGACGAGCGTGCGCTTCAGATCGAACGCGAAGAGGTCGAGCGCCTCTCCCGCGACCGTGACGACGAGCTCGTGATCCTCGACCGCAACATCTATGCCCGCCTCAAGTCGATGATCTTCGGCAAGGTGGCCGTGAAAGGCCCCAAGGGCTTCAAGGCCAACACCGAGATCACCGAAGAGGTTCTGGGCGATCTGAGCCGCGGCCAGTGGTGGCAGCTTGCCCTGAAGGACGAGAAAGACGCCCAGATCGTCGAAGCGCTCAACGAGCAGTATGAGGCCCAGCGCCGTGCTCTCGATGCCCGCTTCGAGGACAAGGTCGAGAAAGTCCGCCGTGGCGACGATCTGCCGCCGGGTGTGATGAAGATGGTCAAGGTCTTCGTCGCGGTGAAGCGCAAGCTGCAGCCGGGCGACAAGATGGCCGGCCGTCACGGCAACAAGGGTGTTATCTCCAAGGTCGTTCCGATGGAGGATATGCCCTTCCTCGCCGACGGCACCCCGGTCGACTTCGTTCTCAACCCGCTTGGCGTGCCGAGCCGGATGAACGTTGGTCAGATCCTCGAGACCCACATGGGCTGGGCCGCGCGCGGCCTTGGCATCCAGATCGACGAGGCACTTCAGGAATACCGCCGCTCAGGCGACCTGACCCCGGTCCGTGACGCGATGAAGATCGCTTATGGCGCCGATGTCTACGACGAGGGCATTGCCGGCATGGACGAGGGAAGCCTTGTCGAAGCCGCTGGCAATGTCACCCGTGGTGTTCCGATCGCGACCCCGGTCTTCGACGGTGCGAAAGAGGCCGACGTGAACGACGCGCTGATCCGCGCTGGCTTCGATACCTCGGGCCAGTCGCAGCTGTTCGACGGCCGCACCGGCGAACAGTTCAGCCGCAACGTGACCGTTGGTGTGAAGTATCTTCTCAAGCTTCACCACCTTGTTGACGACAAGATCCACGCCCGCTCGACCGGCCCCTACAGCCTCGTCACCCAGCAGCCGCTCGGTGGTAAGGCCCAGTTCGGTGGCCAGCGTTTCGGCGAGATGGAGGTTTGGGCTCTCGAAGCCTATGGCGCCGCCTACACCCTGCAGGAAATGCTGACGGTGAAGTCGGACGACGTGGCGGGCCGGACCAAGGTCTACGAGTCGATCGTCAAGGGCGAGGACAACTTCGAAGCCGGCGTGCCGGAATCGTTCAACGTTCTCGTCAAGGAAGTGCGGGGCCTCGGCCTCAACATGGAACTCCTGGATGCGGAGGAAGACGAGTGAGGCGAGCCCGCCTCACTCTGATCCCTTCCCCTGATATGTAAGGACGCAAAATGAACCAGGAACTGACCAACAACCCGTTCAACCCGCTCACCCCGGCCAAGGCCTTTGACGAGATCAAGGTCTCGCTGGCCTCGCCCGAGCGGATCCTGTCGTGGTCTTTCGGTGAAATCAAAAAGCCGGAAACCATCAACTACCGGACCTTCAAGCCCGAGCGCGACGGCCTGTTCTGTGCCCGCATCTTCGGGCCGATCAAGGACTATGAGTGCCTCTGCGGCAAGTATAAGCGCATGAAGTATCGCGGCGTCGTCTGCGAGAAGTGCGGCGTCGAGGTCACCCTCCAGAAAGTCCGCCGCGAGCGCATGGGCCACATCGAACTGGCCGCGCCGGTTGCACACATCTGGTTCCTCAAGTCGCTTCCCTCGCGGATCGGCCTGATGCTCGACATGACCCTGCGCGATCTTGAACGTATTCTCTATTTCGAGAACTACGTCGTGATCGAGCCGGGCCTGACCGATCTGCACTATGGCCAGCTGATGACCGAGGAGGAATTCCTCGACGCGCAGGACGCCTATGGCATGGATGCCTTCCAGGCCAATATCGGCGCCGAAGCGATCCGCGAAATGCTGTCGATGATCGACCTTGAAGCCACCGCCGAGCAGCTCCGTGAAGAGCTGAAAGAGGCGACCGGCGAACTCAAGCCCAAGAAGATCATCAAGCGCCTCAAGATCGTCGAGAGCTTTGTCGAATCGGGCAACCGCCCCGAGTGGATGGTTCTGACCGTGATCCCCGTGATCCCGCCGGAACTGCGCCCGCTCGTCCCGCTGGATGGCGGCCGTTTCGCGACCTCGGATCTCAACGATCTCTATCGCCGCGTGATCAACCGCAACAACCGCCTCAAGCGCCTCATCGAGCTGCGCGCGCCCGACATCATCGTCCGCAACGAAAAGCGGATGCTGCAGGAATCGGTCGACGCTCTGTTCGACAACGGCCGCCGTGGCCGCGTCATCACCGGCGCCAACAAGCGTCCGCTGAAGTCGCTCTCGGATATGCTCAAGGGCAAGCAGGGCCGCTTCCGTCAGAACCTTCTGGGCAAGCGCGTCGACTTCTCGGGCCGTTCGGTCATCGTGACCGGCCCGGAACTCAAACTGCACCAGTGCGGTCTGCCGAAGAAGATGGCGCTCGAACTGTTCAAGCCGTTCATCTATTCGCGGCTTGAGGCCAAGGGCCTGTCGTCGACGGTCAAGCAGGCCAAGAAGCTTGTGGAGAAAGAGCGCCCCGAGGTTTGGGATATCCTCGACGAGGTTATCCGCGAGCACCCGGTTCTTCTGAACCGTGCGCCGACGCTGCACCGCCTCGGCATTCAGGCGTTCGAGCCGATCCTCATCGAAGGCAAGGCGATCCAGCTGCACCCGCTCGTCTGTTCGGCCTTCAACGCCGACTTCGACGGCGACCAGATGGCCGTGCACGTTCCGCTGAGCCTTGAGGCCCAGCTCGAAGCGCGCGTTTTGATGATGTCGACCAACAACGTTCTCTCGCCCGCCAACGGCGCGCCGATCATCGTTCCCTCGCAGGACATGATCCTTGGTCTTTACTACACGACCATCGAGCGTGAAGGCATGAAGGGCGAAGGGATGTCCTTCTCCAACGTCAACGAGGTCGAGCACGCTCTGGCCGCCGGTGAGGTTCACCTGCACGCCAAGATCACCGCGCGCCTGCCGCAGATCGACGAAGAGGGCAACGAGGTCATCCATCGCTTCGAAACCACCCCGGGCCGCTTGCGCCTCGGCGTGCTTCTGCCGCGCAATGCCAAGGCTCCGTTCGAGCTCGTGAACCGCCTTCTGCGGAAGAAAGAGGTCCAGCAGGTCATCGACACCGTCTACCGCTACTGCGGCCAGAAAGAGTCGGTCATCTTCTGTGACCAGATCATGGGCATGGGCTTCCGCGAAGCCTTTAAGGCCGGCATCTCCTTCGGCAAGGACGACATGGTCGTTCCCGACAAGAAGTGGGAACTGGTTGACGAGACCCGCGATCAGGTCAAGGACTTTGAACAGCAGTATATGGACGGTCTGATCACCCAAGGTGAAAAGTACAACAAGGTCGTCGATGCCTGGTCGAAGTGTAACGACAAGGTTACCGAAGCCATGATGTCGACCATCTCGGCCCGCAAGAAGGACGAGACCGGCGCCGAAAAAGAGCCGAACTCGGTCTACATGATGGCCCACTCCGGTGCGCGTGGCTCGGTCACCCAGATGAAGCAGCTCGGCGGTATGCGCGGCCTTATGGCCAAGCCCTCGGGCGAGATCATCGAAACGCCGATCATCTCGAACTTCAAGGAAGGTCTGACCGTTCTTGAATACTTCAACTCGACCCACGGCGCCCGCAAGGGTCTGTCGGACACCGCGCTCAAGACCGCGAACTCGGGCTATCTGACCCGTCGTCTCGTCGACGTCGCTCAGGATTGCATCGTTCGCCAGAAAGACTGCGGCACCGACCGTGCGATCACCGCGGAAGCGGCGGTCAACGACGGCGAGGTTGTCTCCTCGCTCGCCGAGCGCGTTCTGGGCCGTGTGTCTGCCGACGATGTGATGCGCCCGGGCACTGACGAGGTGGTTGTTGCCGCCGGCGAGCTGATCGACGAGCGCAAGGCCGACGCGATCCAGGACGCCGGTGTCAGCAAGATGCGCATCCGCAGCCCGCTCACCTGCGAGGCCGAGGATGGCGTCTGCGCCATGTGCTACGGCCGCGACCTCGCGCGCGGTACGATGGTCAACATCGGTGAGGCTGTCGGCATCATCGCCGCCCAGTCGATCGGTGAGCCCGGCACCCAGCTGACGATGCGGACCTTCCACATCGGCGGCGTGGCGCAAGGCGGCCAGCAGTCGTTCCTCGAAGCCTCTCAGGCCGGCAAGGTCGAGTTCCGCAACGCCACGCTCCTCAAGAACGCGGCGGGCGAACAGGTGGTCATGGGCCGTAACATGGTCTTGGCGATCATCGACGAGAATGGCGAAGAGCGTGCCCAGCACAAGGTTGGCTATGGCTCCAAGGTCTTCGTGGCCGATGGAGGCAAGGTCGAGCGCGGCTCCAAGCTGTTCGAATGGGATCCCTACACCCTGCCGATCATCGCCGAGAAGGGCGGTATGGCGCGCTATGTCGACCTCGTGAACGGTATCGCCGTCCGCGAAGATACCGACGATGCCACCGGCATGACCCAGCGGATCGTGTCCGACTGGCGTTCGGTCCCGCGCGGCAGCGATCTCAAGCCCGAGATCATCATCGTCGGTGAAGATGGCGAGCCGGTTCGCAACGATGCCGGCAACCCGATCACCTATGCGATGTCGGTCGATGCGATCCTCTCGGTCGAAGACGGCCAGCAGATCGAGGCCGGCGAGGTTGTGGCCCGTATCCCGCGCGAAGGCGCCAAGACCAAGGACATCACCGGGGGTCTTCCCCGCGTGGCGGAACTGTTCGAAGCCCGTCGCCCGAAGGACCACGCGATCATCGCCGAAATCGACGGCTATGTGCGCTTCGGCAAGGACTACAAGAACAAGCGTCGCATCACGATCGAACCTACGGACGAAAACGCCGACAAGAAGGAATATATGATCCCCAAAGGGAAGCATATTCCGGTTCAGGAAGGCGACTATGTCCAGAAGGGTGATTTCATCATGGACGGCAACCCCGCGCCGCATGACATCCTTGCCATCATGGGTGTCGAAGCGCTGGCTGATTACATGATCGACGAGGTTCAGGACGTCTATCGTCTGCAGGGCGTGAAGATCAACGACAAGCACATCGAAGTGATCGTCCGCCAGATGCTGCAGAAGTGGGAAATCCAGGACTCGGGCGACACGACGCTCCTCAAGGGCGAAACGGTCGACAAGGCCGAGTTCGACGAAGCCAACGAGAAGGCGATCGCCCGTGGCGGCCGTCCGGCTCAGGGCGAGCCGATCCTTCTGGGGATCACCAAGGCCTCGCTCCAGACCCGCTCGTTCATCTCGGCGGCCTCGTTCCAGGAGACCACCCGCGTGCTTACCGAGGCTGCCGTTCAGGGCAAGCGCGACAAGCTCGTCGGCCTCAAGGAAAACGTCATCGTCGGCCGCCTGATCCCGGCCGGCACCGGTGGTGCCACCAGCCGCGTCCGCCGCATCGCCGCCGAGCGCGACAACGCGGTGATCGAAGAGCGCCGTGAAGAGGCCGAAGCGGCCGCCGTTCTCGCCGCTCCGCTGATCGACGATATGGTCGGCGGCGACGACTTCGACTCGCTGATCGTCGACACCCCGGAGAGCCGCGAGGAATAATCCCGCTCTCAGAGACAAGAACAGGGGCCCCCGCCAACGCGGGGGCCCTTTTCATTTGCCGAGAAAATCCCTCTGGTGCGGGCGCTTGGCCGCTGATAGCGATCGCGCATGAAGAACCTTTCCGACAACCTGCGCGGCGCCCTGTTCATGGTCATTTCGATGACCGCGTTCACCCTGAACGACGCCTGCATGAAGGGTCTTTCGGATGATCTTCCGCTTTTTCAGGCGCTTTTCCTGCGCGGGCTTGGAACCACGACCTTCCTCGTTCTGATCACGCGGTATTTCGGACATCTGCGCTTCAATCTTGCGCGGCGCGATTGGGGGCTGATCGCCCTTAGAACCGCCGCCGAGGCGATGGCGGCCTGGTTCTTTATCACAGCGCTCTACAATATGCCGCTCGCCAACGTGAGCGCGATCCTTCAGTCGCTCCCTCTGGCTGTGACCCTCGCATCGGCTCTGTTCCTCAAAGAAGCCGTGGGCTGGCGGCGTTTCACGGCAATTTTTGTTGGCTTTGTCGGCGTCCTTTTGATCGTGCAGCCGGGCAGCGAAGGGTTTACCCATTATTCGGTCTATGCGCTCCTGTCGGTCGCTGGTGTGGTGGTGCGCGATCTTTCGGCGCGGCGGATGTCACGCGAAGTCCCGAGCGTTCTCATCGCTCTGGCCGCTGCCTTCGGGGTGACGATCTTTGCCGGTCTTGGCGCGCTCACAGTAGACTGGCAACCGATCAGCGCCGAAAGCGGCTGGCAGCTCGCCGGCGCGATGACCTTTGTCGTGGGCGGCTATGTCGCCTCTGTCGCTGCGATGCGCACGGGCGAGATCGGCTTTGTCGCGCCCTTCCGCTATGCAAGCCTTCTGGTCGCGCTGGCCGTTGGGTTTTTGGCGTTCGGGGATTGGCCTGACCAAATCACCCTGATGGGTGCGGCCATTGTGGTGGCCACGGGTCTTTTCACCCTCTATCGTGAGAGAATGATGCGCAGGGCGGCCGCTCGCGCTGCCCGCGCCGGCCGCGCGTGAGTGACTTGAGAGACAGGATGCAGGTAGTCGGACTGTGCCGGTTTTCCTATCCGGCCAACATCAATGCCTTTCAGACCCGCCATAAAGACATGGCCGACAGAACTGCCGCGCTCTATGCGCCGGATCGTCTTGCGGCGCGGACCTTCCTGTTCGAGAACTTCCTCTTGCCAGGGCTGCGGGCCCAGACCGATCCGGATTTCACGCTTGTGCTGCTAATGGGCGAGGATCTTCCCGAACCATGGCGCTCGCGCATTCTCGGGGCCATCGCCGATGTCCCTCAGATCAAACCCGTGTTCCGCCCCGCGGGCCTTGTTCACCGCGACCTCTATCGCGATCTTTTACTGGACGAGCGGGACGCAGCTGCCGGTCTGGTGGCTGAGTTTCGGATCGACGACGATGATGCGCTCGCGCATGACTTCGTCGAACGCCTCAGAAGGGCAGGGCCGCTTCTTGCCTCGCTGGTCAACGACTACGGCCGCGCCGCAATCGATTTCCAGAAAGGGCTGTTGATGGAGCTGGGCCAAGGGCGGATAGATTACCGCCCTGTCATCGTGCCTGGCTGGGCTCCGGCGTTGGCGATGGTTCAGCGGTCTGGATCGGGCAAGTGCGTGATGGACATCATGCATCACAAAATGTGGCTCCATATGCCGACATTGACGTTTCAGGATAGTCCGATGTTTCTGCGCGGGAGCCATGAAACCAACGACAGTCAGATCAAACTCGGCGGGGCGGGCGACTTCAAGCTTCCCGCCGAAGAGATCCCTGCGCTTCTTCACGATCGCTTTTGCCTAGACATGGCAGAAAACGCCCGCAAATGGGCGGAACTGGCCACCCAGCCGGGTCCGCGCCGCTGAGTGTGGCGTTCCGCATTCGCGGCTGTTGACACCCCACCCGACTCCCCCTATACGCCGCCCATCCGGGTCTGGGGGTCTCCCCCTTGCCCGATATCAGAGTCGTCGTGGTCATGATCCGGGCTATTGCTGCCTTGATCCTCTGAGAACCCACCGCACCGATCCTCCGGTAAGGGATCGACTGCGGGCTTTTTGTGCTGTTGCGGACGCGCGCGGCACGCAATTGAAACTGCGGACCTACGGGGCCGCTACACATGTGTAGGATAGGGAACAAAACCCAATGCCAACGATCCAGCAGCTGATCCGCAAGCCGCGGCAGCCCAAAGTCACCAAGTCCAAGTCGCAGCACCTCGAGTCCTGCCCCCAGAAGCGTGGTGTCTGCACCCGCGTCTACACCACCACCCCCAAGAAGCCGAACTCGGCCATGCGGAAAGTCGCCAAGGTGCGCCTGACCAACGGTTTCGAGGTCATCAGCTACATTCCGGGTGAAAGCCACAACCTTCAGGAACACTCGGTTGTCCTGATCCGTGGCGGCCGTGTGAAAGACCTTCCGGGCGTCCGTTATCACATCCTGCGCGGTGTCCTCGATACCCAGGGTGTCAAGAACCGTAAGCAGCGTCGTTCGAAATACGGCGCCAAGCGTCCGAAGTAAGAGAGGAAGACCGCAATGTCGCGTCGTCACGCCGCCGAAAAACGCGAAATCCTGCCCGATGCCAAGTATGGCGATCGCGTGGTTTCGAAATTCATGAACAACCTGATGATCGACGGCAAGAAATCTGTCGCCGAGCGCATCGTCTACAACGCCTTCGAGCGCGTTGAAGGCCGCCTGAAAAAGGCTCCGGTCGAGGTTTTCCACGAAGCCCTCGACAACATCAAACCCAGCGTCGAAGTTCGTTCGCGCCGGGTTGGTGGTGCCACCTATCAGGTCCCGGTCGAGGTTCGCCCCGAGCGCCGCGAAGCCCTCGCGATCCGCTGGCTGATCACCGCCGCCAAGAACCGCAACGAACACACCATGGAAGAACGCCTTGCCGGCGAACTGCTCGATGCAGTCAACGGCCGTGGCACCGCGGTGAAGAAGCGGGAAGACACCCACAAGATGGCCGACGCGAACAAAGCGTTCAGCCATTACCGCTGGTAAGGAGTCCGACACATGGCACGCGAATACCCCCTCCGCCGTTATCGGAACTTCGGGATCATGGCCCACATCGATGCGGGCAAGACCACCACGACCGAGCGGATCCTCTACTACACCGGCAAGTCCCACAAGATCGGCGAAGTCCACGACGGCGCCGCGACCATGGACTGGATGGAGCAGGAGCAGGAACGCGGGATCACCATCACTTCCGCCGCGACCACCACGTTCTGGCAGCGTCAGGAAGATCCGACCCCGGAAGGGACTTCGGACACCAAGATCCGCTTCAACATCATCGACACTCCCGGCCACGTTGACTTCACCATCGAAGTCGAGCGTTCGCTGGCGGTTCTCGACGGTGCCGTCTGCCTTCTTGACGCCAACGCCGGTGTCGAGCCCCAGACCGAAACCGTCTGGCGCCAGGCCGACCGCTACAAGGTTCCGCGTATCGTGTTCGTCAACAAGATGGACAAGATCGGTGCCGACTTCGACAACTGCGTGCGCATGATCAAGGACCGCACCGGCGCGACCCCCGCTCCGATCGCGTTCCCGATCGGCGCCGAGGACAAGCTCGAAGGCATCGTCGACCTGATCAAGATGGAAGAGTGGGTTTGGGAAGGTGAAGATCTGGGCGCGTCCTGGGTTCGCAAGCCGATCCGGGCCGACCTGAAGGATCGCGCCGACGAGATGCGCGCCAACCTCATCGAGATCGCCGTCGACATGGACGACGACGCGATGGAAGCCTATCTCGAGGGCAACGAGCCCGACGAGGAGACCCTGCGCAAGCTGATCCGCAAGGGCACGCTGGCGCTGGCCTTCGTTCCGGTCACCGCCGGTTCGGCCTTCAAGAACAAGGGCGTTCAGCCGCTGCTCAACGCGGTTGTGGATTTCCTTCCCTCGCCGCTCGACGTTCCGGCCTATGTCGGCTTCGCTCCGGGCGATGAGACCGAGACCCGCAACATCGAGCGTCATGCTGACGATGCCGAGCCCTTCTCGGCTTTGGCGTTCAAGATCATGAACGACCCGTTCGTCGGTTCGCTGACCTTTACGCGCATCTACTCGGGCGTCCTGAAAAAGGGCGACTCGATGCTCAACTCGACCAAGGGCAAGAAAGAGCGCGTTGGCCGGATGATGATGATGCACGCCATCAACCGCGAAGAAATCGAAGAAGCCTTTGCGGGCGACATCATCGCGCTGGCGGGTCTGAAAGACACCACCACCGGCGACACGCTGTGCTCGGAAAAGGGCGCGGTCGTTCTCGAAACGATGACCTTCCCCGATCCGGTTATCGAGATCGCTGTTGAGCCCAAGACCAAGGCCGACCAGGAAAAGATGGGCATCGCGCTCGCTCGCCTGGCTGCCGAAGACCCGTCCTTCCGCGTCGAGACCGACTTCGAGAGCGGCCAGACCATCATGAAGGGCATGGGCGAACTTCACCTCGATATTCTCGTGGATCGCATGAAGCGCGAATTCAAGGTCGAGGCCAACATTGGTGCGCCGCAGGTGGCCTATCGCGAGACCATCGGTCACGAGATCGAGCATACCTACACCCACAAGAAACAGTCGGGTGGTTCGGGTCAGTTCGCCGAGGTCAAACTGGTCATCTCGCCAACACAGCCGGGCGAAGGCTATTCCTTCGAGTCGAAGATCGTCGGTGGCGCGGTTCCGAAGGAATACGTCCCCGGCGTCGAAAAGGGCATCAAGTCGGTCATGGACTCCGGTCCGCTCGCCGGCTTCCCGGTGATCGACTTCAAGGTGGCCTTGATCGACGGTAAGTTCCACGACGTCGACTCGAGCGTTCTCGCCTTCGAAATCGCCTCGCGGATGTGTATGCGTGAAGGCCTTCGCAAGGCCGGTGCCAAGCTCCTTGAGCCGATCATGAAAGTCGAAGTCGTCACCCCGGAAGAATACACCGGCGGCGTCATCGGCGACCTGACCTCGCGTCGGGGCATGGTTCAGGGGCAGGACAGCCGCGGCAACGCCAACGTCATCACGTCCTTCGTGCCGCTGGCCAATATGTTCGGCTACATCAACACCCTGCGCTCCATGACCTCGGGTCGCGCGCAGTTCACGATGCAGTTCGACCACTATGAGGCGGTCCCGCAGAACATCTCGGAAGAGATCCAGAAGAAATACGCTTAATCGGTGTGGCGGGGATAACCCCGCCCTACCACCCCCGTAGGGCGGGGTTCACCCCGCCGCCCGCACCAACGAACAAGGAGAAGCCACCATGGCTAAGGCAAAGTTTGAACGTAACAAACCGCACGTTAACATTGGCACGATTGGTCACGTTGACCACGGCAAGACGACGCTGACTGCGGCGATCACGAAGTATTTTGGCGAATTCCGCG
>JAHEBR010000158.1 GCA_024642185.1 Marivivens sp.
CCGGCCTCGGCAAGACATTCTTGGGAATCATCGCCGTCATCTTCGGCTTTGCCCTGACACCGCTTGTCTTGTCGGCCTTCGTTCCGCCCTCGTGGTCGCTGGCGTCAGGGACCACGGCCGCGGGGCTTACCGTTCAACTGGCGGGTTTCGCCCTTCCGCTCGGGCTTCTGGGGGTGGTCGTCTGGAGCCTGCACGGGCGCAGCATTGCGAGCCTCTTCGGGCCACGCGATTGGGCGCTTGGCGGCTTCCGCAGCGTCTTTGTGAAGGTCCTGATCGTCATAGCCATCATGCAGGCCGCGCCCCCTTGGCCCAGCGACGACGACATCGCCCTGATCCGGCCATTTTCAACATGGCTTCTCTATCTTCCACTGGCGATCCCTGCTGTTCTCATTCAAGTCACCGCAGAAGAGGCCTTCTTCCGCGGCTATATCCAGCAGCAGCTTGCGGCGCGCTGGGCTTCTCCGCAGGTCTGGATGATCGCCCCCGCCGTGGCCTTCGGCTCGATCCATTTCCTCAATGCCGAAACGCTGATCGAGGGCATTATCTGGTCACTCTGGGCGACCCTCTTCGCCCTCAGCGCCGCCGATATCACTGCCCGCCACGGCTCGCTCGGCCCCGCAATCGGGCTCCACCTTGCCAACAACCTTTTTGCCATTCTGCTCTTCGGCATCGATGGGCGCGCCTCGAACGGCCTTGCCCTGATCCTCGCGACCCCGCCCGAAACCGATCTCTCCACCCTCGGCCCCGAGGCGCTTCTGACACCGTGGGGCCTGAGCCAGATCGCCCTGACCATCCTTGGTGCAGGCATTCCGTGGCTTGCAGCGCGGGTCGCGCTCAGGCGTTGATTGCAATTCCCGAACGCTCGGCTTATCTCGGATCAACAGATTTCCAAGGCCCGTGCTATGAACTGGATCACCAACTACGTCCGCCCCAAGGTCAACTCGCTCTTCTCGCGTCGTGAGGTTCCCGAGAACCTCTGGACCAAATGCGATGAGTGCGGGACCATGCTGTTCCACCGCGAACTGACAGACAATCTCAACGTCTGCACCTCTTGCGGCCATCACATGGCGATCACGCCGCGCGAGCGGTTTGCGGCGCTGTTTGACGGCGGCTCGTTTACCGAGGTCGCCGTTCCGGATCCGATTGCCGATCCGCTGCACTTCCGCGACCAGAAGAAATACACCGACCGCATGAAGGCCGCCCAGAAATCTACGGGCGAGAAAGAAGCGATGCTGGTCGCCGAGGGCGAGATTGGCGGAACGCCGGTTGTTGCCGCCGCGCAGAATTTCGCGTTCATGGGCGGCTCGATGGGGATGTTTGTCGGCAACGCGATTATCGCCGGGGCCGAAAAGGCTGTCGAATTGCAGCGCCCCTTCATCCTTTTCTCCGCCGCTGGCGGCGCGCGGATGCAGGAAGGCATCCTGTCGCTGATGCAGATGCCGCGCACGACCGTGGCGGTCGAGATGCTGAAAGAGGCGGGCCTGCCCTATGTGGTCGTGCTCACGCACCCGACAACCGGCGGGGTGACTGCCTCTTACGCGATGCTGGGCGACGTGCAGATCGCCGAGCCCAATGCGCTTATCTGTTTTGCAGGGCCCCGCGTGATCGAACAGACGATCCGCGAGAAATTGCCCGAAGGGTTCCAGCGGGCGGAATACTTGCTCGACCACGGAATGCTCGACCGCGTAACTTCGCGCACAAAGATGCGGGAAGAGCTGACCACGATCCTGCGGATGCTCTTGGCGTTGCCCGCGGCCGAGAACCTTGTGCCTGCGAAGGCTGATGCCAAGCAGCCCGAGGAAGAGGCCGCGAAAAAGTGACAACCGGTTCCGATGTCATCCTGCAACGGATGATGGCGCTCCACCCCAAGATCATCGACCTGACCCTCGACCGGGTCTGGCGGCTTCTGGAAAAGGTCGGCAATCCGCAAGACCGCCTGCCGCCGGTGATCCACGTTGCCGGAACCAACGGCAAGGGATCAACCCAAGCGATGATCCGCGCGGGGCTTGAGGCCGAGGGGAAGACCGTTCATGCCTATACCTCGCCGCACCTTGCACGGTTTCACGAACGCATCCGCCTTGCCGGTGAGTTGATCACCGAGGCGGCACTGACCGAGGTTCTCGACCGCGCCTATTCCGCGAATGGCTCTGACCCGATCACCTATTTCGAGATTACCACCGTCGCCGCGATCATGGCCTTTGCCGAGACACCGGCGGATTACACCCTCCTCGAGGTCGGCCTCGGCGGGCGGCTCGATGCGACCAACGTGATCGCCAAGCCCGCGCTGACGATCATCACGCCGGTCGACCTCGACCATCAGCAATATCTTGGCGACACGCTGGCCGAGATCGCGGGCGAAAAGGCCGGGATCATCAAGCGCGGTGTGCCTTGCGTGGTCGGGCCGCAGCTTGATGAGGGGCTCGAGGTCATTGAACGGATCGCCGCACGGAACGGTGCGCCGCTTCACGCCTATGGCCAGCACTATCACGTCGGCACCGAGCGGGGCCGCCTGATCTATCAAGACGAGCGCGGGCTGCTCGATCTGCCCCTGCCCAACCTGCCAGGGCCCCACCAGATCCAGAACGCGGGCGGCGCCATCGCCGCGCTGCGCGTCTTGGGCTTTGGCGAAGAGGCCTGCGAGGCAGCCGTGACACGCGCCTTCTGGCCCGCGCGGATGCAGCACATGAAGGCGGGTCGGCTTGTCGATCTGGCCAAGCCTGCCGAGCTATGGCTCGACGGCGGGCACAACCCCCATGCAGGGCGCGCACTGGCCGAAACCCTTTCGGCGCTGCCGGATCGCCCGATTCACCTCATCTGCGGAATGCTCAACACCAAGGATATCGGCGGCTATCTGCGCCCGCTCGGCAAGATCGCGAGAAGCCTCACCGCCCTTTCGATCCCCGGCGAGGCCAACACCTTGCCTGCCGAGGTGACGGCGGACGAGGCCCGCAAGGCGGGCTTCGAGGCAACGACCGCAGCCTCGGTCGATGAGGCGATCGCCGCGATCACCGCCAAAGACCCGAACGCCCGCATCCTCATCTGCGGCTCGCTCTACCTCGCCGGTCACGTCCTGCGCGAAAACGGCGACTAGAACGACAACGGGCGCCCGAAGGCGCCCGCGATCTTTCGAATTTCGGCCAGATCAGGCGGCTTTCGCGGCCTCGACCGCGGCCTCGAGGATATCGAGCGCCTCATTGAAATGCGCGTCCGGAATGGTGATCGGCGCGAGGAAGCGCACGACATTGCCATAGACGCCGCAGGTCAGAAGGATCAGGCCGCGCTTGAGCGCCTCGTCCTTCACGCGGTTGGTAAAGCCCGCATCCGGCGCTTTGCCGTCAGCGGTGTTGAACTCGACCGCGACCATGAAGCCCGGGCCGCGCACATCGGCGATCTGCGGGGTGGTGGCGCGGAGCGCCTCGAGCCGCTGGCGCAGCTTGGAGCCGAGGACGTTGGCGCGATCACAAAGGTCTTCTTCCTCGATCACATCGAGCACGGCATGGGCCGCGGCGATGCCGATCGGGTTGCCGCCGTAGGTGCCGCCAAGGCCGCCGGGGTTGGCTGCATCCATGATCGAGGCGCGGCCTGTCACGGCGGCAATCGGGAAGCCACCGCCAAGGCCCTTGGCCATGGTGGTCAGGTCGGCGGCAACGTCGTGGTGGTTCATCGCAAACATCCGCCCCGTGCGGGCAAAGCCCGTCTGGACCTCGTCGGCGATCATGACGATGCCGTGCTCGTCACACAGCTTACGAACCGCGCGCATCAGCTCGGTCTGGGCCGGATAGAAGCCGCCCTCGCCCTGCACCGGTTCGATGATGATCGCGGCGACGCGCGAGGGATCGAGATCGGCTTTGAAAAGCTGGGTGATTGCACCCATCGACGCCTCGACCGATCCGCCATGCAGCTCGACCGGGAAGGGAACGTGGTAGACATCGGGCATCATGGTGCCAAAGCCGGCCTTGTAGGGCTGAACCTTGCCGGTCAGCGCCATGCCCATGAACGTGCGCCCATGGAAGCCGCCGCCGAAGGCGATCACGGCATTACGGCCGGTCGCGGCGCGGGCGATCTTGATCGAGTTCTCGACGGCCTCGGCGCCTGTCGTGACGAAGATCGTGCGCTTCTCGAAATCGCCCGGAGCGGCGGCGTTCAGACGCTCGGCCAGCTGGATATAGTTTTCATAGGGCAGAACCTGATGGCAGGTGTGGGTGAAGCTGTCGAGCTGCTTCTTCACCGCGTCGATAACCTTGGGGTGGCGGTGGCCGGTGTTGACCACGGCGATACCGGCGGCGAAATCGATGTAGCGGTTGCCTTCGACATCCCAGACCTCGGCGTTCTCGGCACGCTCGACATAGATCTGGGTCATCATGCCAACGCCGCGGGCGATGGCAGTGTTGCGGCGCTTGGCGATATCGGCGTTTTTCATCTCTTCTGTCCTTGACTGACTGGGCTCTGGACGCCCGGAAACTCTTCCGGCGCAGGCACGCCTCCTATACGGCGGCGGCCGGAACGCAACAAGCATATCCTATCGGATGCGGCGCGCCATAAAAAAATGATCAAATTTTTCGGGTCCGTCCGAAGCACGAATTTTTGCCAGCTGCGAATCATGCCGGTTGACCGCGAATCAGTGATCCTATTAGATTCGGACAAGTGATTTGCGTCAGCGTGGCCCCAGATCGCGCGACTGAGCAGTTTGGCAGGGCGGAGAGGCGAGCAGGAAGCTCGTCTTTCTGTTTTTCAGGGGTGTGAAACGTGGCGCTGTTCCACGCCCCAATCGACCGCCTGCATCTCGCGCAAACGGCTTGCCGTGCGCTCGAATTCAAAGGTGCCTTCCCCCTCGACATAGAGCATTTCCGGCTCGGCCGCGGCGGAACAGATGAGCCGCACGCGGGCCTCGTAGAGCGCGTCGATCAGGGTCACGAAGCGGCGGGCTTCGTTGAAATTCTGACGCGACAGGCGCGGGATATCCTCGAGGATCAGAACCCGCGCAGCTTCGGCCAAGGCCAGATAGTCGGCCGCACCGAGCGGCTTGCCGCAGAGATCGAAGAAGCTCGCCCGCGCCACGCCGTTGCAGAAGTCGGGAATTTCGACATCACGACCATTGACCCGCAGGTGAAGCGGCGCGGCGCGGTCGCCCGCGAAATCGACCCAGATTGCCCGGATCGCGTCGCGCGCGGCAGCGTTGTTTGGGGTGAAGTAGGTCTTCTCGCCCTCAAGCCGCCCCTGCCGGTAGTCGGTCTCGCTGGCAAGCTCGTGGATCGCCAGCCGATCCTTGAGCATGGCGATAAAAGGCAGGAAGAGTTGGCGATTGAGGCCGTTCTTGTAAAGCTCGTCGGGGTGGCGGTTCGAGGTCGTCACCACGGTCACCCCCGCGGCGA
>JAHEBR010000159.1 GCA_024642185.1 Marivivens sp.
GGCCATTCAGGCCGAGAACCCCGGGCTCGAGGTGCAGGTCCTCGCGCTGCCGCGGGTTGTCAACCTTTCCAAGCGCGAGGCCGACATGGCGATCACGGTAAGCCCGCCAGATGCGGGCCGCCTAACGGTCCAGAAGATCACCGATTATCGTCTGCACCTCGCCTGCCACCGGAGTATTGCGCAAGAGATCGCCGGTCGGGACGACCTCAAGGGGCGTCCGGTCGTGGGCTATATCCCCGATATGATCTTCGACAAGGAGCTGGACTATCTCGGCCCCCTCGGGGCGGGGGGCGTGCAGCTCGCGTCCAACTCGGTCGCGGTGCAGATGCAGATGCTGCGCGCAGGCCAAGGCATTGGCATCGTGCATGATTTCGCGCTGCCCTTCGCGCCCGAGCTTTGCCCGATCCTGCGAGGCGAGATCGGCCTCACGCGCTCGTTCTACCTTGTCCGCCACGCCGCCGACCGCCGCTCGGACAGGCTCAATCGCTTTGCCACGGCGCTGGTGCAGGGCCTGCGGGCCGAAGTGGCCCGCCTTGAACAGGCCGCTTGACAGAAAAGGCCTTGAGGGAGGACGCTGGGGGCAGGCTATTTTAGGAGGTTGCCATGCTCGTCCAGCAGATCCTCGGTTCCAAGGCCAGCGGCGGGGTGCTTTCGGTGAAACCGACCGACAGTGTCTCGGATGCGATCAAGCTTCTGTCGGAGAAACGGATCGGTTCGGTCGTTGTTTCGGCCAATGGTGAGAGTCTTGACGGCATCCTGTCGGAACGCGATGTGGTGCGCGAATTGGGCCGCCGCGGCGCCGCTGTTCTCGCCGAGCCGGTGAGCGCCCTGATGACCTCGAAGCTTGTGACCTGCACCGAGAAAGATACCGCCGACCAGATCCTGCAGATGATGACCGATGGTCGCTTCCGCCACCTGCCGGTGATGCGCGAGGGCAAGATGATCGGCCTCATCTCCATCGGCGACGTGGTCAAGGCGCGGCTGTCGGAGCTGTCGATGGAGAAGAATGCGCTTGAAGGGATGATCATGGGGCATTGAGGCGGGTTGCAATTCGGGGCGCAATATAGTTGCGTGCCGTGACGACCAAGACCTGCGAGGACCATATGCGCATCGGCCTTTATCCCGGCACTTTCGATCCGATCACGCTCGGCCATACCGACATTATCCAGCGGGCCATGGCGCTTGTGGATCGGCTGGTGATCGGCGTTGCGATCAACCGCGACAAGGGCCCCTTGTTCAGTCTCGAAGAACGCGTGGCGATGGTTCAGGCCGAATGCGCGCCGATCATCGCCAAAACCGGCGGCGAGATCGTCGTGCACCCGTTCGAGAACCTCTTGATCGATTGCGCCCGCGATGTGGGGGCGACAGTTATCGTGCGCGGCCTGCGCGCCGTGGCCGACTTTGAGTATGAATTCCAGATGGTCGGCATGAACCGCGCCATGGACGACACGGTCGAGACCGTTTTCCTCATGGCCGATGCCCGCCGTCAGGCGATCGCTTCGAAGCTGGTCAAGGAAATCGCCCGGCTTGGCGGGGATGTGTCAAAGTTTGTGACGCCTGACGTGCGTCAGGCGCTCCACGCGAAATTCGGGCGCGGCTAGAGGAACTTGCCCATCGCCACGGCGGTATCGGCCATGCGGTTGGAAAAGCCCCACTCGTTGTCATACCAGCTTAGAACCCGGAGAAGGTTGCCGGGCAAAACCTTGGTCTGATCGGCAGCAAAGGTCGATGACGCGCCGTTGTGGTTGTAATCCGTCGAGACAAGAGGGCGGGTCTCGTAGCCAAGAACGCCTTTCAGCGGGCCTTCCGATGCGGCTTTCATCAGCGCATTGACCTCATCCGAAGTAACGGCCTTTTCGGTGACGACGCAGAGATCGACACACGAGACATTCGGTGTCGGCACACGGATCGACGAGCCGTCGAGCTTGCCCTCAAGCTCGGGCAGGACGAGGCCGAGCGCCTTGGCAGCACCCGTGGTCGTCGGGATCATGCTCAATGCTGCGGCGCGGGCGCGGTAGAGGTCTTTATGCATCGTATCGAGCGTCGGCTGATCGCCGGTGTAGCTGTGGATCGTGGTCATAAAGCCTGTGGTAATGCCAAAGGCGTCATTGATCAGCTTGGCGACAGGGGCAAGGCAGTTGGTGGTGCAAGAGCCGTTCGAGACCACCAGATCGGCGGCAGTCAGAACGCCGTGGTTGACCCCGAAGACTACCGTCTTGTCGGCGCCTTTGGAGGGGGCGGAGACAAGCACGCGCTTGGACCCATTTTGCAGATGGATTGCCGCCTTCTCGCGATCGGTGAAAATCCCGGTGCATTCGAAAGCGATGTCAACATCACCCCAAGGCAGCTCGGCCGGGTTGCGAAGTGCGGTGACACGGATCGGCCCCCGGCCCACGTCGATCCAGGTATCGCCCGAGGTTACCTCGACCGGAAATCGGCCGTGCACCGAATCAAATTGCAGAAGGTGTGCGTTGGTCTCGACCGGCCCGAGATCGTTGATTGCGACCACCTCAATATCGGTGCGTCCCGATTCAATGATGGCGCGCAGGATGTTACGCCCGATCCGCCCGAACCCGTTGATGCCAACCCTGATCGCCATGAGGTCCGTCCTCGTAATACTGCGCCCGTTAGCGCTAACCTGAAATGTTGGCGCTAACATCGCGATTTGACGGGAAAGGTCAACAGGCGATTTTCAGGAGGCGATCAGCGCCAGAAGGCCACCCAGTCGATCAGGTCGGCCAGTTTGCGGAGCGCGAAGAGGGTGCCGCCCAGATCGAAATAGAGGTCGACGCCGAAGGCAGCGGCGATGAGGATGGCAAGCCAGAGAGCGGTCGCGTTGGTCATGACGAAGCTCTAGCTGTTTGAGATGAATCGGGCAAAGAAAAACCCCGGCCAGGGCCGGGGCTCAGGGAGAGTTCCTTCAACGGGCGGCTCAGTTGATGAGGCGGCCCATATGCGCGGCAACATCGGCCATGCGGGTCGAGAAGCCCCACTCGTTGTCGTACCAAGCGAGTACGCGCACAGTGCGGCCACCGATGACCTTGGTCTGCTCGGGGGCAAAGATCGAAGACTGGGTGGTGTGGTTGAAGTCGATCGAGACCTTCGGCTCGGGGTCATAGGACATCACCATGCCCATGCTGCCGGCCACCGCCTCGCGCACCACTTCGTTGACGTCGTCCACGGTCACATCCTTGGCCGCTTCGAACACCAGATCGACAGCCGAGACATTCGGGGTCGGCACGCGGATCGCCGAGCCGTCGAGCTTGCCGTCAAGCTCGGGCAGGACAAGACCAAGCGCCTTGGCAGCGCCGGTCGAGGTCGGGATCATCGCCATGGCGGCGGCGCGGGCGCGATAAAGGTCGCTGTGGCGGCGATCAAGCGTCGGCTGGTCGCCGGTATAGCTGTGGATCGTCGTCATGATGCCGCGCTCGATGCCGATGGCGTCGTTCAGAACCTTGGCGAGCGGGGCGAGGCAGTTGGTGGTGCAGGAGCCGTTCGACACCATGCGGTCGTCCGACCGCAGAAGGGTGTGGTTCACACCGTAGACGACCGTGCGCTGGACGTTCTTGGCAGGGGCCGAGATCAGAACCTTCTTGGCGCCACGCTCGAGGTGGGCCTTGGCCTTCTCGCCGTCGTTGAAGGCGCCGGTGCATTCGAGAACCACATCGACGCCCGACCAATCAAGCTCGTCGAGGTTGCGGGTCGAGGTGACTTCCATCGGACCACGGCCGAGATCCATCTCGTTGCCGGAAATCCTGACCTCGCCGGGGAAGCGGCCATGCACGCTGTCATATTTCAGAAGGTGCGCGTTGGTTTCGATCGGTCCGGTGGCGTTGATCTTGACGACCTGAACGTCATTGCGGGCGCTTTCGGCGATTTGCGACAGCGTGCAGCGGCCGATGCGGCCAAACCCGTTGATCCCGATCGTGACGGTCATGTCTTCTTCCTTTTGTCTGACGTTGATCCTGTGCCTAGAAGGAATCCGGATTGCGGCAAAGGGAAATAGTCATAAGCCGCAATGTGTTAGCGTTAACTTGGGCGCAATGTCGCAGGATAGCGCTAACCGTTTGCGCCAGCATCAACGGGCTTGCCCTGCGCTGCCGCGCGATTAGGTATGTAGGCGGAACAGATTCTGGCGGAGAAAGATGAGCGGACTTCTGGCACTTCTCGATGATGTTGCGGCGATCGCCAAGGTCGCGGCAACGAGCGTTGACGATATCGCAGCACAGGCGGCCAAGGCGGGCACCAAGGTCGCAGGCGTTGTCATTGACGATGCGGCGGTGACGCCGAAATACGTCCACGGCTTCGAGGCGAGCCGCGAATTGCCGATCATCTGGAAGATCACCAAGGGGTCGCTCTTCAACAAGCTCGTCGTGCTTTTGCCGGCGGCACTGCTCCTCGACGCCTTCGCGCCTTGGGTGATCACGCCGCTTCTGATGCTGGGCGGCGCCTATCTCTGCTTTGAGGGGGCCGAGAAGGTCTTTCATGCCCTAGCCCCGCACGCAGACCATGACGTTGAAGCCGACCTCGATGTCGGAGACCCCGCGCATCTGGAAGAGACGCGGGTCAAGGGCGCAATCAAGACGGATTTCATCCTCTCGGCCGAGATCATGACCATCGTGCTCTCGACGCTCGACGCGGGCAATATCTGGGTCACGGCGGCCGCTTTGGCATTGGCGGGGGTGGCGATCACTGCCGCCGTCTATGGCAGCGTGGCGCTCATCGTGAAGATGGACGATATCGGCCTCTTGCTGGCCGAACGGGCGCGGACAGGGGCAGGGCGCGGCCTCGGGCGCGGCCTTGTTCGGGGAATGCCGGGGCTTTTGTCGGCGCTCTCGTTTGTCGGCACGCTGGCGATGCTTTGGGTGGGAGGGTCGATCATCCTGCACGGGCTTGAGGTGACGCATCTTTGGGCCTGGCCCTATGAGACGATCCACCATTGGGCCGAAGCGGTGGCCCATGCGGTGCCCGAGGCGCTTGCCGGATTTGCCGGTTGGCTGACGACGGCGGTGGCCGACGGGGTGATCGGGCTGGGGATCGGCCTGCTTCTCGTGCCTGTGATCACGCGGATCATCGGGCCGCTCATTTCGAAGAAACCGGCCCATTGACGGAAAAGAAAAGGGCGGCGTGAACGCCGCCCTACGGTGTTTCGCTTGGGGTCGGTGTCAGCCCAAAAGCGCCTTGGCCGCCTCAGTCACGGCCTCGGCGGTGATGCCGAATTTCTCGTAAAGAACCTCGGCCGGAGCCGACGCGCCGAAGCTCTCCATGCCCACGAAAGCCGCCTTGGCCTCGCGGCCACGCTCGGCCAAAAGCCAGCGGTCCCACGGCTGGCGCACGCCGGCCTCAATCGCCACGCGCACAGCCCCGCCC
>JAHEBR010000160.1 GCA_024642185.1 Marivivens sp.
CATGCAAGCGATAATTTTGTGGCGAAGTGGAAGGTCGAAACCGTTGCCCGCGCTTTGTCGGCGCAGGGCATCGAGGCCGGGATCAGCGGCATCGAAACTTCGCCCGCTTCGTCGCGCCGCCGCGCCAAGCTCTCTGGGCGGCGCACCAAGAAGGGCACGCTCGTCGGCTTTCACGGCCGCGCCTCGGATGTGGTGGTCGAGGTGCCGGACTGCAAGCTTCTCTCGCCCGCTCTCCTCGCGACGCTTCCGGCGCTTCACGACATCACCGCCTTGGCCGCCTCGCGCAAAGGCGAAGTGGGCCTGACCGTGACCGAGAGCCTGTCTGGGCCCGATATCCAGATCGAGACCGACAAGGAGCTGACTGCCGAGTTACGGATCGAGGTTGCCGCTCTGGCGCAGAAACACCGGATCGCCCGCCTCGTCTGGCAGGACGAGCAGGTGGTGATGATCGAGCCGCCGCATCAGCGGTTTGGCAAGGCTCTGGTCGTGCCGCCGCCGGGCGCGTTCCTGCAGGCAACCGCCGAAGGAGAGGCCGCACTTCTCAAGGCGGTCAAGCAGGCGATCGGTGGAGCCTCAGGGGTCGCGGATCTTTTCTCGGGCTGTGGAACGTTTGCCTTGCCGCTGGCGGAAACCTCCGAGGTCCATGCTGTCGAGGGCGAAAAGGCGATGGTCGCGGCGCTTGATCGCGGCTGGCGCGAAACGCCGGGATTGAAGCGCGTAACCAGCGAGGCGCGCGACCTTTTCCGCAGGCCGCTTTTGTGCGACGAATTGGCAAGGTTTGACGCCATCGTGATCGACCCGCCCCGCGCGGGGGCCGAGGCGCAGATTGCCGAGATCGCGGCATCGACCGTTCCCCTTGTGGCGATGGTATCCTGCAACCCGATCACCTTCGCGCGCGACGTGAAGGCGCTTGCCGGCGCGGGGTTCCGGCTCGAATCGGCCCTCGTGGTCGATCAGTTCCGCTGGAGCAACCATATCGAGGTGGTCGCCAAACTGGTGCGCTAGCGCCCCGCGAAACTGTGACTGGCCTCAAAGCCGAATCTGCTATAGTCGGCGGCAAAGAGCGCGCAAAGCGCATGAGTAGGCAGGATGCGGATTTTCTTCTTCGGACTTCTCGCGGCGGTGACGCTGGCGGTAGGCGCCCCTTCGGCTGCGCCCTCTTTGCCCGTCTATGACGGCCCGCAGATCACGGCGGTTGTTGTCCACAAGGCGGCGCGGCGGATGTATCTTGTTGCGGGCGACGAGGTGATCCGCGCCTATGACATCGACCTTGGCTTTGCGCCCGAGGGCGACAAGCAGAGCGAGGGGGACGGCAAGACCCCCGAGGGGGCCTATCGGATCAATTTCAAGAATCCGAACAGCGATTACTATCTGTCCTTGGGAATTTCTTATCCGAACAATCGAGATCGGGCCGAGGCCACTGCACTCGGAAAATCTCCGGGCGGCGATATCTTTATCCACGGAACCCCGACCGGAAAGCTACGGGCCAAGGATTGGACCTATGGCTGTATCGCGGTGACCAACAAAGAGGTCGAAGAGATCTTTGCGATGGTTCAGACCGGGACAGCGATCTTTATTCACCCCTAGCGGCCGGTGACCAATGTCCACCAGATCTTGCCGGCCGGTTCCTGATACCAAGCAAACCCGATGACCGTAATCGTCGGGTCGAGGATGACCGCCCGCGTGTCTTCCTGCCGCATCCAGGCGGCGAGGGTCTCGAGCTCGGTCTCGTAGGTTTCCGAGATGTTCTCGCCCATGATCCGCCCCAGGAAACCGACCTGACGGCCACGATCCAAAGGTGAAGAGCCGTCGGAGCTAAAATGCCAAGGGCGGTTTTGTAAGGCCATGTCGCGCGAATGGGTGGCGGCGGCTGCGTTGAGCTGCGCGTTATAGGCGACGGGTTGGGCGTTTGCCGCTTTTCGCAGGGCGTTCATGCCATCAAGGAAATGGAACAACACCGCATCCTGCTCATCCGCGGCAATACGGTAAACCTGCGGAAGAGGCAGGCCGTCGGGGCCGATCTTGACCCCTGCAGCTGGTGTACAAGCAGCAACCGTAGCCGAAAGCAGACCCAAAAGTGCGGCGCGGCGGTTCATGGAGTGTCCCTCAAGGTTTCCGCGCCTGATTACCCTGTCCTTTGGCGCACATCAAACCCGGAAAGCGCCCTGTAACAGTGGTTTGAATTGCGCCTTGCTGCGGTTCTCAATTATGAGGCGGCATACGAGGAATCTGGCCAGAACCGGAGCAGTTGAGATGTCGGACTACACTATCCGAGCGCTGGGGCGCCGCGCGTTTGTTGCGGGGCTTGCAGCGACGGCAGCAAGCGGGGCGGTGGCGCAGTCGCAGGGCACCACCGAAATCGAGCGCGAGATATCGACAACGCTGACCCATAACATCTCGAGCTTCCGCGCGCTCGACTGGCAGCCCTATTTCAGCAATCTGCGGAATGGGGCGATCCTCGTCGATATCACCTCGCGGGCGTTGCATTATTGGTCGCAAGACGAATCGATCTATAAACTCTATCCGACGAGCGTTCCGCTGACCGACGACCTCACCCGCAAGGGGCGCACGGAAGTGGTCGAGAAGGTCGTCAAGCCGACTTGGCGCCCGACCCCTTCGATGCGCGAGCGAAATCCGGAATGGCCCGCCGTGATTCCCGGCGGTGATCCGACCAACCCACTCGGCCCGCTGGCGCTCTATTTATCGTGGCAATATTACCGCATTCACGGCACCCACGACACGCGCAAGATCGGCCGGCGCTCGTCAAACGGCTGCGTCGGGCTATACAACGAGCACATCACCGAGCTCTTCTCTTTGGCGAAGGTTGGCACGCAAGTGTTGCTTATTTGACGAATTTTTGCTGATCTAGGCCTGTTTGCTGATCTAGGGACTTGGCAAATCGCTAATTCTTCTGCTTAGAGATAAGCATGAGGTATGTCTTGGGTGCCCGCTGCCATCCTCTTTGAAAAAAGGTGGTGGGCGAAAACTGGAGAAATCTAATGAAAAAAATCGTTGTCGTCGCCGTCGCTCTCGTCGCCGTCGCCTCCGCTGCCTTCGCTGGCGGCATGGCTGCCCCGGTCATGGAAATGAGCCCGGTCGTGATCGAAGAAGCCGCTGCCGGTTCGTCGGGCATGGGCATGCTGATCCCGCTGATCCTGATCGCCCTCATCGCTTTCGCGATGATGCCGTCGGTCTAAGCCGATCTGGTAGATCAATAAGGGAAAGGCGGCAGAGAAATCTGCCGCCTTTCTTCTTTTCAGGCCCAGCCCTGCAGGTTGGACTGGATGATGCCGCTGAGGGCGGCGATATGCGGCTCGTCCGCGTTGAGGCATGGCACATAGGTGAAGTTCTCACCGCCTGCGTGCTCAAAGCTTTCACGAATCTCTTCCTGAATCTCTTCAAGCGTTTCGATGCAGTCGGCCGAAAATGCCGGGGCGATCACGGCGATGTTCTTCACACCGTTCTGTGCCTGCCGAGCGACTTCTTCGACAGTGTAGGGCTTGAGCCATTCCTCGGGGCCGAATTTCGACTGGAAGGTTGTCATCAGCCTGTCGTCTGACCAGCCGAGCCGCTCTTTCAGAAGCCGCGTCGTTTTCTGGCACTGGCAGTGGTAGGGATCGCCCTCTTGCAGATAGCGCTCGGGCACGCCGTGGTAGGAACAGACCAGAAGATCGGGCTTCACCTTGGCGGTGGCATAGGCGCGCTCGACGGACCCCGCGAGCGCGTCGATATAGGCGGCATCCTCGAAATAGGGCGGGACGATCCGAATTGAGGGCTGCCACTTTTCCTTCATCAGAGCGCGGAAGAACTGATCGTTCGCGGTCGCCCATGTCGCCCCGGCATAATGCGGATAGAGCGGGAAGAAGAGTATCTTGTCGCAGCCGGCATCGACCATCTCGCGCACCTTTGATTCGGTCGAGGGGTTGCCATAGCGCATGCAGAAATCGACGAGCACCTGATCGCCATAGACCGCCTCAAGCGACCTTCGGATCGCGCCGGTCTGGTCGCGGGTGATGGTTAAAAGCGGGCTTTCGTTGCGCTCGGTGTTCCAGATCGAGCGATAGGCCGCGCCGGATTTCTGCGGGCGGCGCGACAGGATAATTCCCTGCAGGATCGGCTGCCATTTCCACGCGGGATAATCGACCACACGCTTGTCCGACAGGAACTCGCTCAGATAGCGGCGCATCGGCCAGTAGTCGGTCGAATCGGGGGTGCCGAGGTTGGCGATCAACACGCCGACCTTTGTCGGTCGGACCTTCGGGTGGTCTTTCTCGGCATGGGCCGGGCAAACCGCCGGCGCACCTTCGACGGCGGGAAACTTGGCATTGGTCATCGAGATGAGCCTCTCATCTTTGTTCGTTTGTTTGGCATAGAGGAATACGCGAAAGGATCAAACCGGATCATCGGATAGGGGCCTTTCTGTCGCGCCCAGAGCATCAGAAAGCCTTTGAGCGGCGCTGCCGGGGCGCAGAGGCTTTTGTTGGCTTTCGTCGGGGGCCCAGCCGGTCAGCAGGATGATCTCGAAGGTGGCGGCGATCCGGCCATCCCCGTGCGGGAAGCTTTCCGTATAGATGCGGGCCGCTTCGTCCATAACGGCGCGGCCGGTCGGGCGGCGAAGCCGGTTGGCAAGGGCGTTGGTCTCGCCCATGGCGCGCAGGTCGCGCATCAGGTGCCAGGGGGTCTCGTAGGAAACCGTCAGGCTCATACTGTCAGCGACCGGCAGAGCGAAGCCGGCCCGCTGCAAAAGCGCGCCAAGATCGCGGATCTCGGCCATCGGTGCGACGCGGGGGGAAAGGCCGCCGCTGACCCGCGCTTCGGCCTCGGCAAGCGAGGCGCGCAGCTCGTGCAGCGTCTGCCCGCCGAAAAGGGCCGCGATCATCAAGCCGTCGGGGCGAAGGGCGCGGCGGGCTTGAACAAGGCGGCCGACCGGATCGTTGGCCCAATGAAGCGTGAGGGCGTCGATGACGAGATCATGCGCTCCGGGCTGAAGGGCCAAGATGTCGGCGTCTTCGCAAACCGTCGAGTCGAACCCGCTGCCGCTCCATACTTCGGGCCAGCCGCTCACGATCGCAGGCGACGTAAAGGCTTTGTTAACCTCGGAGAGCCTTTCCTGAATCTCGTCCAGAACGGCGTCGTGAAGGAAAAGGGCCGGGCCATCCGCAAGGGCTCTGGCCCGGGCACGGTGCCGGGCTAGGGCGGTCAGGTCGGTCAGGATCGGTGGGGCTTTCATGGCAAATGTTCTTACGGCGCTGTCAGCGGGAATGCAAAGTGTCGTCGCGGCGCTTTATCCGCCGCAATGCGCTTTGTGTGGCGAGCCGACCGAGTCGGACTTTGGGCTTTGC
>JAHEBR010000161.1 GCA_024642185.1 Marivivens sp.
CCTTGCGGCTGTCGATCACCGCAGCCACCTCGACGCCCGCATCCATCAGATCGCGCGCCGTCTGGTGCGCCCCATCGTTGTTGCCATAGATGGCCACGCGCTTGCCCGCCGCCACGCCCCAGCGGTTGAGATAGGCCCGCACGGCGCCTGCGTTCATGATCCCCGGCCTGTCGTTATCCGGGAAAGCAATCGGCCGCTCCAACGCCCCCGCCGCAAGGACCGAGCGCCGCGCAACGATCCGCCAGAAGCACTCCCGCGGCAGATGCCCGCCCGCCACCTTGTGCAAGCCCACCCGCTCCAGCGCCCCATAGGTGCCCTGATCATAGGCGCCCGTCACGGTGGTGCGCGGCATCAGGCGCACATTCTCCATACCCGCCAGCTCGGCCAAAGCCTCGGCCGCCCAGACATGCCCCGCCTTGCCCTCGATCTCTTCGCTCTCGGCCAAAAGCCGCCCGCCCATCCGGCTGTCCTCATCGGCCAGGATCACATCCACCCCCGCCCGCGCCGCCGTGAGCGCCGCCATAAGGCCCGCCGGCCCCGCACCAATCACCAGAAGATCACAGAAGGCATAGGCCCGCTCGTATCGGTCCTCATTGTGCTTGCCCGACAACGCCCCGATCCCCGCCGCACGGCGGATCAAGGGCTCATAGAGCTTCTCCCAGAGAGCTCCCGGCCACATGAAGGTCTTGTAATAAAACCCCGCCCCAAAGAACGGCGCGGCCAGATCATTGACCGACAACACATCAAACCCAAGGCTCGGCCAACGGTTCTGGCTCCGCACCTCAAGCCCTTCGTGGATCTCGACCATCGTCGCCCGCACATTGGGCTCTGCCCCCGCGCCCGAGCCGGTCGTCACCAGCGCATTCGGTTCCTCGCTCCCCGCGGTCAGAATGCCCCGCGGCCTGTGATACTTGAACGACCGCGCCACCAAACGCACATCGTTGGCCAAAAGCGCAGAGGCAACCGTATCGCCTTCCGCGCCTTCAATCCTCTGCCCGTCGAACGAAAACGAAACCGTCTTGGCGGCATCAATCAGCCCCTTGCCTGCGATCCTCATTTGCGGACCTCCGAGGCAAGCTCGCCGCCATGCACCGCATGGCTCACCGTATCCCGATGCATGACGATCCAAGCCCCACACGGATCGTGATACCACATATCCTTGGTCTCCCCCGCCGGGTTCTCGCGCAGGTGCAGATAATCCGCCCAGTCGTCATTCCCGACCTCGGGCGAAGGCCGCTCCAAGATCTCCGCCGCCCCCTGATAGGTAAACTCGCGCCGATCCCGCTCGCCGCAATGCGGACAGATCACTCTCATTGCCGCGCCCCCAGCTTCTTTTGGCCAAAAATACTCAAATCCGACATTTCCAGCCCCTCAATGCAGGTTGTGTTGAGAGCCGGTGCCCTCTTCATCCATGATCCCGCGCCCGGTCCGGAACCGGTCCAACCGATAGCGCTTGGCGGTCTCATGCGGCTCGCCCGTGGCAATCAGATGCGCATAGGCCCAGCCCGAGGCCGGAACCGCCTTGAAGCCCCCGTAGTTCCAGCCGCAATTCACGAAAAGCCCGTCGATATGGGTCTTGTCGATGATGGGCGAACCATCGGGCGACATATCCATGATCCCGCCCCAGGATCGGAGCACCCGCGCCTTGCCGATCATCGGCATGAGCGTCATCGCCGCTTCCATCACATGCTCTTTCATCGGCAGATTGCCGCGCTGGGCGTAGGAGGAATAGAAATCCAGATCGCCGCCGAAAACGAGGCCGCCTTTGTCGGACTGGCTGATATAGAAGTGCCCCATGCCGAAGCTGACCACATGGTGGATCACGGGCTTGAGCCCTTCGGTGACAAAGGCCTGCAGGATGTGGCTCTCGATCGGCAGGCGCATCCCCGCCATCGCCGCCACCTGCCCCGACCGGCCCGCCGCCACCATGGCGACCTTCTTGGCCCGGATCACCCCGCGCGAGGTGCGCACGCCGCGCACTTGCCCGCCTTCAATGTCGATACCCGTCACTTCGCAGTTCTGGATCAGATCGACCCCGCGCATATCCGCGCCGCGTGCATAGCCCCAGGCCACGGCATCATGCCGCGCCGTGCCGCCGCGCGGATGGTAGAGGCCGCCGTAAACCGGAAAGCGGATGTTGTCGAAGTCGAGATAGGGCAGATGCTGGCGCACGCCGTCGCGGTCGAGAAGGATCGCATCGTCGCCTTGGTTGATCATCGCATTGCCACGCCGCGCGAACGCATCGCGCTGGCCGTCGGAATGAAAGAGGTTGATAAGCCCGCGCTGCGAATGCATCACGTTGTAGTTCAGCTCGGACTCGAGATTTTCCCAAAGTTTCAGCGAATGGCTGTAAAACTCCGAATTCCCAGGCAGGGAATAGTTGGCGCGCACGATGGTCGTGTTCCGCCCGATATTCCCGCTGCCGATATAGCCCTTCTCCAGAACGGCGATATTGGTCAGCCCGTGGTTCTTGGCAAGGTAATAGGCCGTCGAAAGCCCGTGCCCGCCGCCACCAATCAGAACGATATCGTATTCGGCCTTGGGCTCCGGATCACGCCAGACCGGCTTCCAGCCCTTGTTGCCCGTCAGGCCCTCTGTGAAAACCTTGAAGCCTGAATAGCGCATTGAGCAAATCCCCCCGTGGCAGTGCTTTGCCACCTTGGATCAGACCCTATCGCGCCAAAAGCGCCAGAAGACGCCGCTTTTCGACATAAATCTTCCGGCAGCGACTTTGAACAGACGCCACCGGATCGCGTCAGAGAGCTAGCCGGAAATACTCGGCCTCATAGCCTTCAACATTGCTGCCGCAGAAACCCATCGACATATTCGAGGTTCCCGAGATCAGACCACCTGCAATCATCGAGGCCCCCTCGATGCCTTCGGCACGCGCGGCAAACTCGATATTATTGGTTGCAACAAGCTGGCTGCCAAAAACGGCGAGATTTGCAGCGAATTTCATACCGCCCATGGTCAAAAGCTTGCTGCCTCCGCCCGCGCTGCAACTGTCGTCTTTGCCGATCTGCAAATCAGACGGCGCATAGAAAGAACGGTCGCCCGTATTGGTCGTCGCAATGATGGAATCTTCTATAATTGTCCCTTTGGAAAAAGTGACAGCGCAGTTCGTTAGCAGAACAATATTCTTTACGGTCGTCGCATCGATTGTCAGAGTGCCGGCTGAGCAACTGGCAATATAGATATAGCCAGGTTCGAGCCTGCCTGCCGCGATTTTATTTTCATTCAAGCGGCGGATTTCTGTCCGATTGATGCCTGCCGGAACAAACTTCTCATCGGCCGCGGAAAGCTTGGAAATGATGTTCGGCAGCTTGTGTACAAGCCGCATCTCAAAGGAGCCCTCGCGCAACGCCGCCTCAAGGCCATCGTTGGTCGTAAAACCTGAATTCGGAAGAACCAGGTCCTCGTCATCAGGCATAGAAACAATGGTTCCGGCTTCGAAAGTGTTGTTGCTATTGAGTTCCACATGGTCGTTTGAATGGATGCAGAAGCCGCTCCAGAACTCGTTATTCGATTGGATATCGACAATACCATCGGCCACGAACCCTTCGCGCAGACAGGTCGGGCGATAGGTCACGAAGACCGAGTCGACTGACACATCCCATTCAGCAAAGCCGATGAACTGAAGCAGGAAGCTTGAGACCGGGTTAGCGCGTGCCGCCAGCTGATTGGTCGTGACCAGAACGGCTGAACGCGAATTCTCGTCGATTGTGAAGCTCTGGCCCGCAGTATCGTAGGTGCCGAAGTGAATATCGGTCAATTTCAGCACATCGCCATAACGGCCGGTGGGCATGGTCGCATTTGCGACAGCGAGCGCCGCGACCTTGGAGTCATCGGCCGATTTGGTGTCACGATTGTAGAGAGCCGCGTGGGCGGCCGTGTCAGCAGCAATCTGGAGCTTGGTCTTATTGTTGATCAGATGAGACATATCGATCGCGAGACCCGCCATGATCAAAATCGACATGAAGATATAGAGGCCGAAGATCGCGATTCCGCCTCGCTCATCGTCAATCCAGCTTTGAACAGATTTGATCAGCCGTCGCATCCTACCACTCCACATAATGGTTGGACTGGACCGCGATATTGTAACCGTTAAGGAAATTGAACATCCCAACGGCCACCAGATCCTCGACCGGCACAAGAGCCTTCGTGTTGATAACGCCGCTGTCGATTGTTGTTGTTACCTGCGCCCTTGTGGTCATGGGCGCGATGGTATCTTTGACGAACTGTTCGACTTCGGCTGGACCTCCAAACCGGCCAACCGAAAGCGCCCGGTTTCCGTCTTGAACAACGCGCAGAACCTCGGTCTGGCGGAAGAAGACCAACGAGACATCGGCGATCATCACGAAAAACATCACGAACATAGGTAGCCAAAGGACGGCTTCGATCGTGGCCGAACCACGCTCGTCACGACGAAACCTTCTCAAGAGTGCCATCAAACGGGGCGACATACCTTTCCCTTTCGGAACTCGGTCAACACTTGGCTTGGGGAATGAAGGGTTAATGTGGCGGGAGTTTGGCAGATGGATGTCCAAAGGAGTGTTTACGCACGATCGGGCAAACAATTGCGCTGATTTCGGGAGATTGCGTCAATTTCGGCGTCTGACGGAGCGCTCGGCGCCCACGGCAAAAATGCAGTAGAATCACTGCGCGGTTGTGCTGGATCGGCCCGGATCAGCGGGAAAACTAGCCGCGCGGCTCGATCCAGGCGCCGATCACTTCGGCCATGTATTTCGTGGGAGCCGAAGGCACCACCCCTCCCACGCCGACCCGCCGACCAATCCGCCACCAAAGCCCGGGCGCCCAAGAAGCAGGCGCGGATACCTTGATTTTGAGCACAAATCCGTTGGAGGGTTTGAAGGCGAAAACGCCTCTGTCGATTTTTACGATATCTTCAACCCGGGCCAAGACCCGTCCGGTTGAATCTCTCAGCTCGTCTGCCGTCAGCTCCAAAACGGTCGCCGTGGCGCGGCGCATCCGCTCTGCCAGATAGAGGGCGCCCGCGGCGATCAACACCATGACCAAAGCCCAGCCTGCGGTAGGTGGAGTTGTGAACACGAGCCACAAAAGCAATGCGCCAAGGCCAATCAGCATGACATAGGCGAATAGCCGCCGCATCGGGGCCGCGTAGACGCGGGCATAGACGCCGTTCTCGTCGGGCTGGTGCAACATGGGCTTTCTCCTTTGCGCCTCCCTATCCAGTCTTGCACCTGCGCACAATGCACCTGCGCCTTCACACAGCGCCGCGCATTGCCGCAGGGCGAGCCCCCGCCTATCTTCTTTGCAAAGGAGAGCCCCATGTCCCTGCGCCCCACCCT
>JAHEBR010000162.1 GCA_024642185.1 Marivivens sp.
ATGACGCTCGCGCAGAACCAGCCGTCCGAGGCCGAGGTCGACGCGATGTTTGCCCGCGCCATCGCGGCGGGGGCGACGCCCGTGGCCGAGCCCTTCAAGACCGACTGGGGCGGCTATTCGAGCTATGTCGCTGATCCCGATGGCCATCTTTGGGAATTCGCCTATAACCCGTTCTCGCCCTTGAACGCCGAAGGCCACATCGCATGACCATATCCGCCTCCGAACTGGCCTTCTACGGCTTCGGCATTTTCCTTCTGTTCATCACCCCCGGCCCCGTCTGGGTCGCGCTCATCGCCCGCGCGCTTTCGGGCGGGTTCGCCGCCGCATGGCCGCTTGCCCTCGGTGTCACCCTCGGCGATCTCGTCTGGCCCTTCCTCGCCATCCTTGGCGTGACATGGATCCTCTCGGTCTATGGCGATTTCCTCGAGCTTATGCGCTGGGTGGCCACGGCGACCTTCCTCGTCATGGGCTATCTCGTCATCCGCACTGCCAGCAAACCCATCGACCGCAACAGCCACCTGACGCGCCCCGGCAAATGGGCCGGGTTTCTCGCGGGCCTTGCGGTGATCGTGGGCAATCCCAAGGCGATCCTCTTCTACATGGGAATGCTGCCCGGCTTCTTCGACGTGACCCGCCTCACATGGCCCGACATCGCCGCCATCTGCGCCGTGTCGATGGTCATTCCCTTCGTCGGCAACCTCTGCCTCGCCCTCTTTGTCGACCGCGCCCGCCGCCTCCTCAAGTCGCCCGATGCGCTCCGCCGGATGAACCAGACCGCGGGCATTCTCCTGATCTGCGTGGGCCTCGTTATCCCCTTCCTTTAGCCACAAAATATAGGGGTTTCGCCGTGACATTCCCGGCGCATTCCCCTATATTTTGACGACTGAATGCAAGGTGAGACCGCATGTCCGAAGACGACCAGAAGGCGAACGAATATGGCGCCGATTCCATCAAAGTTCTCAGGGGCTTAGAAGCGGTCCGCAAGCGGCCCGGTATGTATATCGGTGATACCGACGATGGCTCGGGTCTGCACCACATGGTCTACGAGGTCGTCGACAACGGCATCGACGAGGCGCTGGCCGGTCATGCCGACTATGTGACCGTCAAGATTCACGCCGATTCCTCGGTTTCCGTGCGCGATAACGGGCGCGGAATTCCGGTTGATATGCACAAGGAAGAGGGCGTTTCCGCCGCCGAGGTCATCATGACCCAGCTGCACGCCGGCGGCAAATTCGATCAGAATTCCTACAAGGTCTCGGGCGGTCTGCACGGCGTCGGCGTTTCGGTCGTCAACGCTCTGTCGGATTGGCTCGAGCTGCGCGTCTGGCGCAACGGCAAGGAACACTACGCCCGCTTCGAACATGGCGACACCGCCGAGCATCTGCGCGTCGTGGGCGATGCCGATGGCGAGAAGGGCACCGAAGTCCGCTTCCTTGCCTCCGCCAAAACCAACGATCCCAAAGGCACGTTCTCGGACCTCGACTATAGCTTCGAGACGCTCGAGCGCCGCCTGCGCGAGCTGGCCTTCCTCAATTCCGGCGTCCGTATCATCCTTGAAGACGAACGCCCCGCCGCGCCCCTGCGGAGCGAGCTGTTCTATGATGGCGGCGTGCGGGAATTCGTCCGCTATCTCGATCGCTCCAAGCATCCGGTCATGGCCGAGCCGATCTTCATGACCGGCGAGCGCAACGGCATCGGTGTCGAAGTGGCGATGTGGTGGAACGACAGCTACCACGAAACAGTGCTGCCCTTCACCAACAACATCCCCCAGCGCGATGGCGGCACCCATATGGCAGGCTTCCGCGCCGCGCTGACCCGCACCATCAACAGCTATGCCCAATCAAGCGGCATCGCCAAGAAAGAGAAGGTCGATTTCACCGGCGACGATGCCCGCGAGGGCCTCACTTGCGTTCTCTCGGTCAAGGTGCCGGATCCCAAGTTCTCGTCGCAGACGAAGGACAAGCTGGTATCGTCCGAGGTTCGCCCCGCGGTCGAGAATCTGGTGGGCGAAAAGCTGGCCGAATGGTTCGAAGAAAACCCCGCACAGGCCAAGACCATCGTCGGCAAGATTGTCGAAGCCGCGCTTGCCCGCGAGGCCGCCCGCAAGGCCCGCGAGCTGACCCGCCGCAAAACAGCGATGGATGTGAATTTCCTTGCCGGCAAGCTCAAGGATTGTTCCGAGAAAGACCCCTCGAAAACCGAGGTTTTCCTCGTCGAGGGCGACAGCGCCGGCGGCTCGGCCCAAACCGGCCGCGACAGGCGGACCCAGGCCGTCCTGCCCCTGCGCGGCAAGATCCTCAACGTCGAGCGCGCCCGCTTTGACCGGATGCTGGGCAGCCAGGAGATTGGCAACCTCGTCATGGCGCTCGGCACCGGCATCGGCCGCGACGAGTTTAACATCAGCAAGCTGCGCTACCACAAGATCGTCATTATGACCGACGCCGACGTCGACGGCGCGCATATCCGCACGCTTCTTCTGACGTTCTTCTTCCGGCAGATGCCTCAGTTGATCGAGGGCGGCTATCTCTATATCGCCCAGCCGCCGCTCTATAAGGTCGCTCGCGGCAAATCCGAGGTCTATCTCAAGGATCAGCCGGCGCTTGACGATTATCTGGTCCAGCAGGGCATCGAAGGCGCCGTGCTGCGGCTTGGCTCGGGCGCCGAGATGGCCGGCGCCGATCTTCTGCGCGTGGTCGAAGAGGCGCGGCAGCTGCGCCGGGTTATTGATGCCTTCCCGACCCATTACCCGCGCCACATCCTCGAACAGGCCGCCATCGCCGGCGCCTTTGTGCCGGGTGCTGTGGACGCCGACCTGCAAGGCGTGGCCGACAAGGTGGCGAAACGGCTCGACCTCATCGCGCTTGAATACGAGCGCGGCTGGCAGGGCCGGATCACCCAAGATCACGGCATCCGCCTCGCCCGCATCCTGCGCGGCGTCGAAGAGGTCCGCACGCTTGACGGCTCGATGCTCCGCTCGGGCGAAGCGCGCCGCACCGGCAGCTTTACCCGCTCGCTGCAAGAGGTCTACGAAACCCCTGCAACGCTGGTCCGCAAGGACCGCAGCCAGCTGATCCACGGGCCGCTCGACCTCCTCAAGGCCATCCTTGCCGAAGGCGAAAAGGGCCTCACCCTCCAGCGCTACAAGGGCCTTGGCGAGATGAACCCCGAACAGCTTTGGGAAACCACGCTCGATCCCGATGCCCGCACGCTTTTGCAGGTCAAGGTCGAAGACATGACCGAGGCCGACGACTTGTTCACCAAGCTGATGGGCGACGATGTCGAGCCGCGGCGCGAGTTTATCCAGACCAACGCGCTCAGCGTCGAACACCTCGATTTCTGATCCGGCGGCGATCCGCCGAAGCTGAAAAGAGCCGGTTGCAGCAAACGCAGCCGGCTCTAATCATTTGGGCCAAGGAGAGCCCATGACCCAGATCCCCCGCCGCGCCTTCATCCTCACCGGCCTTGCCGCGCTTGCCGCCTGTAGCCGCACGCCAGAAGCAACCGATTTACCGGCCAACGCGCCGCTCTATCCCGGCGAGACGCCGCAGATCCGCGCCCTTATCAACCACTACGCCGATCTCTACGACGTCCCGCGCAGCCTCGTGCACCGCGTCGTTCAGCGCGAGAGCAGCTACAACCCGAGCGCCCACCACCGTTCCTATTACGGCCTGATGCAGATCCTGCCGCAGACGGCGGCCACCATGGGCCACAACGGCCCCGCGTCCGAGCTGTTCGATCCTGATGTAAACCTGCGCTACGGCGTCAAATACCTGCGTGGCGCGTGGCTCGTGGCGGGCGGCGATCCCGATGCCGCGATCGGCTGGTATGCCCGCGGCTATTACTTCGAGGCCAAGCGCCTCGGGCTCTTGAAGGAAACCGGGCTGATCTAGCGGCCGATCCGCCCGAACACGAGCGGCGCGCCAAGGATCACCAGAAGGATCCGCAGAAGGTGCATCACCGAGACAAAGGCCACATCCTGCCCCATCGCGAGGGCAAGAAGTGACATCTCGGTCAAGCCCCCCGGCGAATAGGCGAGAAAGATCTGGCTGGGATGTGCTCCGGTCAGCTTGGCGGTGAGGAAGGCAAAAGCTACCGCCACCAAAAGCATCCCGAACGACGACAGTGCACCTAGGCCAAGGTCGCGCCCAACCTCGCGGAACGTCGCCCCGAGAAACCGGCAGCCGATAACCGTCCCCAAAACCACCTGCGCCATAACGATGACGAGCGTCGGCGGCGCGGTCTCGACCACCTCGCCCAGATGCAGCGCCGCGCTCAGAAGCATCGGCCCGAGCATATTCGGCGCGGGCGCCCGCAAGAGCTTGCCAAACGGCACACCCAAGACAGCGCAGCCCCCGAGCCAAAGCCAGTCTTCCAGCGTCAGCACATCCATCGCGATCCACGGCCGCCCGCCGCTCCCGCCGGGGCGCACGCCGAGGACAAAGCCATAGAACATCCCCACGCAGGTGATCACCACGAGGATCCGGCTGGCGTGTGCCAGCGCGATCCGCCGCTCGTTGCCGCCCGCCGCCGTGCCGAGGATCAGCATGTCATTCAGGCCCCCCGGCATGGCCGAGAAATAGGCTGTCACCGGATCGTATCCGGCGACCTTGCGGTAGATGAAAATCGACACCGCAGCCGCACTGGCAAGGAACGGGATCATGATTGCAAGCGTCACGCCCCAGTCGCCGAGATGGGCAAAGATGCTGCGGTTGATCGCCGCGCCAAGCATCACACCGATGATCGGGATCACGACAGGCCGAAGCGTCAGCGGCCCCGCAACCGGCAGGCCGATGATCGACGCAATCGTCGTCGCGATCATCGGGCCGAGCATCCACGGCAGCGGCATCCCGAGCCAATTGGCGAGATAGCCCGCCGCGCCACCAATCAAGAGCGCAAGGGCAATCCGCGCGGCCTTAGGCATCCGCCACCCGGCCCAAATGCCGCTCGCCCCGCTTTTTCGCCAAGGCGATCTGTTTTTGCCGCTCTCGGAAACGAGCCTTGTCGGCCTCGCTCGTCTCGTCCGCACAGTGATGGCAGCAAACGCCTTCTTCGAACTCGGCCCGCGCCCTGTCTTCCGGCAGGATCGGGCGGCGGCAAGCATGGCAAAGCTCGTGCGGCCCCTCTGCCAGCCCGTGGCCGACCGAAACCCGCCCGTCGAAAACGAAGCACTCGCCGTGCCAGAGGCTCTCGTCCTGCGGCACCTCTTCAAGGTATTTCAGGATCCCGCCCTTGAGGTGATAAACCTCATTAATCCCCTGCGACATCAGATAGTTGGTCGATTTCTCGCAACGGATGCCACCGGTGCAGAACATGGCGATCCGCTT
>JAHEBR010000163.1 GCA_024642185.1 Marivivens sp.
TGTCCTGTCGATGTTTGTGGGCGCCATCGCCGCCATCGGCCAGACCAACATCAAGCGCCTGATGGCCTATTCCTCGATCGCCCACATGGGTTTCGCGCTTATGGGCCTTGCCGCGGGCAGCGCCTTCGGCGTGCAGGCCATGCTGATCTACATGGCGATCTATGTGACGATGAACATCGGCACCTTCGCCTTCATCCTCGGGATGGAGAAAGACGGCGTTCCGGTCACCACCATCGCCTCGCTGAAGATGTATTCCAAGCGCGAGCCCCTGCGGGCGCTGGCCATGCTGGTCCTCCTCTTCAGCCTCGCCGGTGTGCCGCCGATGGTGGGCTTTTTCGGCAAGTTCTATGTGCTGCGCGCCGCTTATGACGCGGGCCTCGCGTGGCTGGCCATTGCCGGTGTGATCGCCTCGGTGATCGGCGCCTTCTACTATCTCCGCATCGTCTATTTCATGTATTTCGGTGAAGAGACCGAGGCGCTCGATGGCAAGATGAGCCCGATCCTCTGGGTCTCGCTCATGGCCTCGGCGGCGGTGATGGTGGTTGGCGTGGTCAACCTCTTCGGCATCGAGCCGCTGGCCGCGGCTGCGGCGGCGACGCTTGTCAACTGAGGCCACTCCGGGGCCGCATTGGCCCGCGGGCACTGCCTGCGTGATCCTTGACGAGGTTGACAGCACCATGGCCGAGGCAGCCCGGCGCGCGCCGACCTTGCGCCGCCCCACATGGATCATGGCTCGCACGCAAACGGCGGGCCGTGGGCGCAGGGGGCGGTCGTGGATGGGATCGCCCGCCAATCTGGCCGCGACACTGATCTACAAGCCCCACGCGACCCCCGCCGAAGCGGCGCTGCGCTCATTCCTTGCGGCCAACGCGCTTTTCGAGGCGCTGGCGATCTATGTGCGCCGCGACAAGCTTTCGCTCAAATGGCCCAATGACGTTCTGCTGAATGGAGGTAAGGTCGCGGGCATCTTGCTGGAATCGAGCGGCACCGGCGCTTCGGTCGACTGGCTGTCGATCGGCATCGGCGTCAACCTCGCCGCCGTCCCGCCCGCCATCGAAGGCGCGGCCTTTCCGCCGGTTTCGCTTGTGGGCGAGGGGGGCGAGACGGTGACACCAGAGACTTTCCTCGGCGTCCTTGCCTCGAACTTCGCCACTCAGGAGGCTAAACTCGCCGCTATGGGTTTCGGTCGCATCCGGCAGGACTGGCTGCGCCACGCGGCGCGGATCGGTGAGGAAATCACAGCCCGCACAGGGCGCGAAGAGATCACCGGCGTCTTCGACACTATCGACAGCGAGGGTAACCTCGTGCTCATTACCGCCAAAGGCCCGCGCAGCATCGCGGCGGCGGATGTCTATTTCTAGGAAGGGGCAGCATATGCTTCTGGCGATCGACTGCGGCAACACCAACACTGTCTTCTCGATCTGGGATGGCGAGGAATTTCTCGCCACATGGCGCACCTCGACCGAGTGGCAGCGCACGGCCGATCAGTATTTCGTCTGGCTCACCACGCTGATGAACGCCCGCAAGCTGGATCTGGCAATCGACGAGGTGATCATCTCGTCCACCGTGCCGCGCGTGGTGTTCAACCTGCGTGTCCTCTGCGACCGCTATTTCGACTGCCGCCCGGTCGTGGTGGGCAAGCCCGAGTGCCTCCTGCCTGTTCAGCCACGCGTCGATGCCGGAACGACTGTTGGCCCCGACCGTCTGGTGAACACCGCCGGCGCCTTTGACAGGCACGGCGGCGATCTGATCGTTGTCGATTTCGGCACCGCCACCACTTTTGACGTGGTGGCCCATGACGGCGCCTATGTGGGGGGTGTGATCGCGCCCGGCGTGAATCTCAGCCTCGAGGCGCTGCACCATGCCGCCGCCGCCTTGCCGCATGTCGATATCTCCAAGCCGCCGTCGGTGATCGGCACCAATACGGTGCACTGTATGCAATCGGGTGTTTATTGGGGTTACATCGGCCTCGTGCGTGAGCTATGTGCCCGGATCCGCGCCGAGTATGACCGGCCGATGAAGATCATCGGCACCGGCGGCCTTGCGCGGCTATTTGAGCAGGGCGAAGACCTGTTCGACTGGATCGAAGACGACCTGACGATGCATGGCCTGACGGTCATCCACCGTTTCAACAAGGAAAACGGATGAGCAAAGACCGCCTGATCTACCTCCCTCTGGGGGGCGCCGGCGAGATCGGCATGAACGCCTATGTCTATGGCTATGGCAAACCGGGATCCGAGCGGCTGATCGTGGTCGATATCGGCGTGACCTTCCCGGATATGGATTCCTCGCCCGGAGTCGACCTCATCATGGCCGATATCAGCTGGCTTGAGGCGCGGCGCGATCAGATCGAGGCGATCTTCATCACCCATGCCCACGAAGACCATGTAGGCGCGGTCGGCCACCTCTGGGGCCATCTGCGCGCGCCGGTCTTTGCCCGCGCCTTCACCGCCACCATCGCGCGGCTCAAGATGGACGAGGGCGGGCAGGATGCCCGCAAGGTAACGACCGTTCAGCCTTGGCCCGAGATGACCGAAGCCGGGCCCTTCAAGGTGGGCTTCGTGCCCGTCAGCCACTCGATCCCCGAAAGCGCGGGCCTTGTGATCGACACGCCCGCGGGGCGGATCGTCCATAGCGGCGATTTCAAGGTCGATCATACGCCGGTGGTCGGCGAGCCCTTCAGCGATGCGCTTTGGACCGAAGTGGCCAAGCCCGGCGTGAAGGCTCTGGTCTGCGATTCGACCAATGTGTTCTCTCAGGCTCCGGGCCGCTCTGAGGCCGGGCTTTCCACCGAGATCGAAGCCTTCATGAAGGCGGCGACCGGGATGGTTGTGGCCACGACCTTTGCCTCCAACATCGCCCGCCTGCATACGTTGGCCTTTGCCGCGCGCAAGGCGGGGCGGCAGGTCTGCCTTCTGGGCCGCGCCATGCGGCGGATGGTCGAAGTGGCGACCGAGGTCGGCATCCTGAGCGATTTCCCCCCGACGATTTCGCCCGAAGACGCGCTGAGCCTGCCGCGCCATGAGGTCATGCTTCTGGTCACCGGCAGTCAGGGCGAGCGCCGCGCGGCGAGCGCGCAACTCGCGCAGGGCAGCTATCTGGGGCTGAAGCTGAAAGAAGGGGATACCTTCCTTTTCTCGTCCAAAACCATCCCCGGAAATGAGCGCGGCGTCATTCGCATCATGAACCAGCTCTCCGAGCTGGGCGTCGAGATCCACGACGACGAGGGCGGGCGTTATCACGTCTCGGGCCATGCCAACCGGCCCGACCTTGTGAAGCTGCACGAACTGGTCAACCCGCAGGTCGTCATCCCGATGCACGGCGAACACCGCCACTTGCGCGAACATACGCGGCTGGCAGAAGCGAATGGCCGGACCGGCTTTCTCGCGGTCAACGGCATGATGATCGACCTGACAGGCGACCGGCCCAAGGTGGCCGAATATATCGAGACGGGGCGGACCTATCTCGATGGCTCGGTGCAGATCGGCTCGATGGACGGGATCGTGCGCGACCGGATCCGCATGGCGCTGAATGGTCATGTGATCGTCAACATCATCATCGACGAAAATGACGAGCCCTTGGGCGATCCGTGGTGCGAGACGATGGGTCTGACGGAAACCGGGCGATCAAAGACGCCGCTGGTGGATATCCTCGAGGCCGACCTTGGCCAGTTTCTCATGCGCGCCGAGGACAAGACCCTGCGTGATGACGAGCGGCTTGAAAAAGAGCTGAAAAAGATCGTCCGGCAGGTGGCCTCGTCCGAGATCGGCAAGAAGCCGGAAGTGACGATCATCACCAGCCGGTTGGCCTAAAAGAAAACCCGCCGGAAGGCGGGTTTTTCGTTTTAGCTGCGGCGCTCGTCAAAGCTGAGGCGGATGAAAGAGGGCGTATCCTCGCCCATGCCGACGACGCGATTGTTGTCGCGCCGGTCCTGACGCGGCTCGCGCCGCTCTTGCGGTTTCGGTTCGCGCTTTTCCTGCTGTCTCGGCTCGCGCTTCGGCGCCTCTTCGCGGGGCGCTTCGGTCTTGGCCTGTTCCTTGGCGGGGGCCTCGGCAGGCTTGTCGCCCTTGCTGCGGCTGCGCGTACGGCTGCGCGAGGATTTCGCCGCGGGCTTCGATTCGGGCTTGTCCTCGTCCGCGCCTTCGGCCGGAGCCGGCGCATTGCCGAGCGGGTTCTCGAGCCGGGGAACTTCTTTCTCGATCAGCTTCTCGACCGCCTCGAAATACTTTGCATCGCGGGTCGAGCAGATCATCAGCGCCTTGCCCGAGCGGCCGGCGCGGCCGGTGCGGCCGATGCGGTGGACATAATCCTCGGCATGGCTCGGCACATCGAAGTTGAACACATGGCTCACCGCCGGAATATCGAGACCACGGGCGGCCACGTCGGAGGCGATCAGGAAGCGCACATCGCCATTGCGGAAGCCGTCGAGCGTGCGCGTCCGCTGGCTCTGGTCGAGATCGCCGTGGATCGGCTCGGCGTTATAGCCATATTTCTTGAGGCTTTTGGCGACGATATCCACATCAACCTTGCGGTTGCAGAAGATGATGGCGTTGGTGCAGGCCTCACCCTCGCCGTCGATCAGCGCCCGCAGAAGGGCGCGCTTTTCACGGTCGGCGTTTTCACGGCGCGAGGCGCGGAACATGACCACGCCTTGGGCGATATTCTCGCCGGTGGTGGCCGCACGGGCGACCTCGACACGGGCGGGGGCGTGCAGGAAGGTGTTGGTGATCCGCTCGATCTCGGGCGCCATGGTGGCCGAGAAAAAGAGGGTCTGGCGGGTAAAGGGCGTGAGGTTGAAGATGCGCTCGATGTCGGGGATGAAGCCCATGTCGAGCATCCGGTCGGCCTCGTCGACGACCATGATCTGCACGCCGGTCAGCAAGAGCTTGCCGCGCTCGAAATGATCGAGGAGGCGGCCGGGCGTGGCGATCAGCACATCAACGCCGCGGTCGATCAGGGCGTCCTGATCCTTGAAGCTGACGCCACCGATCAAAAGCGCCTTGGTCAGCTTGGTATGCTTGGCGTAAACGTCGAAGTTTTCGGCGACCTGCGCGGCCAGCTCGCGGGTGGGGCACAGCACAAGGCTGCGCGGCATCCGGGCGCGGGCGCGGCCACGGCCAAGCATCGTGATCATCGGCAGAACAAAACCGGCCGTCTTGCCGGTGCCGGTCTGGGCAATGCCCAACACGTCCTTGCCTTCAAGGGCGGGCGGGATCGCGCCGGCCTGGATCGGGGTGGGGGTTTCATAGCCGGCTTCGGCGATGGCTTTCAG
>JAHEBR010000015.1 GCA_024642185.1 Marivivens sp.
GCCCGCGCTTGTCACGGTCGAGTTGACGATGTCGATGGTGCCATTGTCACCGATAATGATGTCGCCACCGCGGCCGGAGTCGATCGTATCGGAGCCTTCGCCGCCGAGGATCATGTCGTTACCACGACCAGTCTGGATGCTGTCTGCTCCGCCCGCCGACGAGGCCAGCGAAGTCACATAGGTCGCGGCTTCAAGCACGCGCGCGCCGCTGATATCGGCGAAGTCACCGATCATGATGTTGTCGCCCAGAAGGTCGATCAGCGTTTCGCTTTCCCCCGGCAAGGCAGAGCCCGCCATGAGAATGTCGTTGCCTTCGGCTCCGTTAAGCACATCGGTGCCGGAATTGGCGGAGGCAAAGAACGTCGACAGAACGCGTTCGGCAATCCAGGTCGACGAGATCGTCACCTCACCGAAATCGCCGATGAGGATGTCGTTGCCGCTGCGACCTGACAGGTTGTCAGAGCCGCCACCACCGAAGAGCAGGTCGTCGCCACGGCCGCCGTCGAGAATGTCGTCCCCGTCAGCCAGATCCTGCGCGCCGAAGACGAGCGCCTTGGTCAGCGGTGCATTGATATCAAACGAAAGGATATCAAAGGCTTCCCCGGTCTTGAACCGCGAAGAGAACACCCCGCCTGCGATGATGTCGTTGTCCAGACCGCCATACAGAGTGTCCGCGCCGCTGCGGCCTTCGAGGATGTCGCGTCCGATCTGGCCATAGAGTTTGTCTGCCCCCGAACCACCGATCAGCATGTCAGCGCCATCGCGGATCGAAAGGGCATCGATTGCAGCATTCGTTCCTGTAAGGCCTGCCTCGCCCGCCGCTTTGCCCCAGCCCCAGACCTCTGTCGAGGCACCGTTGACCTTGATGAAGTCGCGACCTGCGCCACCTTCGATAAAGACACTGGAACCACCGGCCGTGATCGTGTCGGCGCCGTCGCCGGCATAGATATAGACTGTGCCCGTCGCGGATTCCGAGATCGCGATGGTATCGGCCCCCGCACCGGTAAAGATCATGTGGTTGCCGCTGCCGCCCGAGCCTATGGTGACGGTTTCAACGTCATTGGCGCCGCTCGATTGTGTTGCGGCGGTAAAGCCGTCGCGCAACGCCCTCAGGGTGCTGCTGCTTGAGCCAACAAGATAGTTCGCTTGCGTGCCGGCGGCGGTTCCGTCTGCGTTCAGGTCGAGCAGTTGAAGGATGGCGGCCGCCGTGACCCCGCCCGAAGCGAACTGGCTCAGGAAGCGGTCGCGCATCCCGTAATCGTCGTCGCCAAAGTAGATGACGTTGCCGCCGTCAATATTGACTGTGTCCGCTCCGCCTTCGCCGAAGATGATATAGGTGCCCGTGGCGCCTGCGGCGGCGTCGATCGTATCGGTTCCATCCCCTGCAAAGACAACGTGGACACCCGAGCCCGGCAGGGTAATCCGGTCAGTGCCACCGCCTGTATAGGTGATCGTTGGCACCGAACTGGTCACGCCGCGAAGATCGATCGTGTTGTTGCCCTCGCCGGCCGGAATGATGATACCGCCCGCGTCTTCGTCAATCGTTGCGGTTACGGTGACACCGTTTTGAATCAGCGTCACGTTGAAGGGCGAGTTCGGGCCGGTAATAACAACTTTGTCGTCGCCATCGGTCTTGATCTGCGAGAACGAGGCTCCCGCACGCGCGCCGATGTTCAGGATCGCGGTTTCGCCGGCCGCGATGTCATTTGCGATCGTTGCCGGGGGCCGTGCGCCGCCGAAAGTGATCGTGTCGCTGATGTCGAACACTGTCGTGGACCATGTCAGGTCCGGCAGTGGCCAGGGCAATCTGATACCTGCCCAGATACTAAGGAAGAAGCGGTAGCTCGCCTCGCCTTTGAACAGATAGGAGAAGACATCGAGACCCGACGCCGCATCCAACAGAGCGATCAGTTCGGGAATGCGAAGTTTACCGTCGCCGTCAATGTCGTTGAAACTGACCTTGACCCCGGCGCTTCCGGCAGCATCCAGACCCGCAATCCAAAGGTTCAGGCTCATCGTCGCCCCGATATAGGCGTCGATCAACGATCCGGGCTGGGCGTCGATAAAGATACCGTCGAGAAGGCGCTCGGGATCAAAGGAATTTACGAAGTTGACGATGCCGCTCATGTCGTAGCCGACTTCAAACTTGGATTTCAGTCGTGCTTCGATGGTGGCGGAGAAAGCGGACCTGATAATATCGCCAACCCAGCCCGGCATACCCAGGCCGTCGAGCACGAGGCCGACGATGTCGATCACACCCGTATCAAGGTTGAAGAGCGTGAACCGGGCCCGCACCAGATCGACCTGATCGAAATTGCCGCTCAGAATATTCAGCGCCGAGAACGGATCGGACAGCAGCGGTATCTCGATCGAAAGGCCGTTGTTGGGATTGCCAAATATGCCCAGTTGGTTGCTGGACGTGGCGCCCGTAGTGCTGCGGTTGATATCGCGTCTGTCGACCTTGCTGACGGTGGTCTCGCCGCTTTCGATATCGTCGGCGTTGCCTGAGAAATCGAAGTCGCCAAACACCACCATCCCGCCGGTGGCTGAGAGCGTTTGCACAAACTGCAGCACACCATCGCTCACGGCGATGATCGACGATGCGAGCTTGATGATCGGGAAAACATTGCCAAGAAGATCGGCGATATAGCTGACAGGTGCCGAGTTCAGGAACGAGAAGAATTCGGCGACCGGCTCGATGAAGCCTCTGACCGGATCGAGAACCGGCGCAAGCAATGCTTCGTAAAGAACGCTTGCGTCCAGGCGAACCTGGTTGAACAACAACTGATCGATGTTCAGCCCGTCGGAAAGACCGAAGGCCCCCTTGAACAGGATCTCGGTCATGACGCTGGGCAGAACCTGAGCGCCAAACATCTCGATCGGATCGCCGGTCAGCGGGTTCAGAACGTTGGCTTCCAGCTGGATCTGAATATCGAACGCCGCGCCGAAGCCGAATTCGATCAGGTTCGCGCTGTCGAGTTGGGCGATGTAGACCACCTTCTCGAAGCTGAGGACATTGTTGAAGGCGTCCCGTGGTGTGACATTGCTGAAATCGCGGTAGGCCGAGGTGTCATTTACATACGGGTCTGACGCCCCTTTTGACGCCGGGTCCACGATGTTCAATCCGGTATCGCCGAAAAGATCGGCCGTCAGAGAGGCCCGGATCTCTGCCGTCCCTCCACCGGAACCGGCTGCCGAGACGACTTGGCCGTTCACAACCGTCACCGCGCGGGCGTCGATACCCAGCACGTTGAAGAGCTTCATCGATCCTTCAAAACTTCCCGCATCGACGAGGAAATCGAGCGAAACCTCTTCATCGTCGGTATCGTTCAGCAGGAAGAAGCCGTTCTTGTCATAGCCGAAGCCGATGTTGACGCCATAGCTCAGCTGCATCCGGATCTGCGATCCACGCTCGACGGCAAGATCAAAGCCCGGAATGCCAAGGTCGAAGTCGATATCCATCGCTTCGTCAAAGATGATGCCGTTGAAATTCAAGACGCCATAAATATACGACTCAGAGGTCGCGCCCGCGCTCGTGTCGAGGTAGGCCTGCATATAGACAATATTGCTCGTCCCGAAGAGATCGTTGAGCGTGTCGTTGATCCAGCCTGTGAGCAGATCAACCGTGGTCGGCAGGCTGCCATCCGGCAGCGGCTGGCGCGCATAGTCGAGCGCCTTCTGGATCACGTTGTAGCGGAAATCCTGGAAGAAGGTGACGCCCTCGCCGATGGCGTCGCCCACGAGCGGAAGATCGATATCCGACAGAAACTCGTCAAAGAGCTTCTGCATTTGCCCCATGATCATGTCGATCCCGCCAAGAACCAGACGCGGATCATTCAAGATGTTGAGGATGTTCAGGTTCTCAAGGAAACTTGCGAGATCCGGCAGGCTGAACTCGAAATTGTCCAGATTGATGCCGGTGTTGTTCAGGATTGAAATCAACTCGCCCGTCAGATCACCCAGCTGCACATCGGCAAGCGAGAAATCCGGCAGCGTTTCGAGGAGTGATGTCGTCCAGCTCAGGCCGTCTTCGAGCGGATTGAACAGGCCAAGATTGTCCGAGAATGGCAGATTGATGTCGAGAGCAATCGCCACCTCGAGATCGAAGAGGTCGTCAAAGCCCAGCGCGCCGCCGTCAAAGAGCACCGCCAGATGCGACAGGTCGTATTGCCCGACATGTTCGTCGCCGTCGATGTCGTTGATGCCAAGCCTGATATAGGCCGGATCGCCCGCTTCATTGCCCGAGTTGATCAACGCCTTGCCATCGACCACCTGCACTTCGAGAGGACCAAGGCCGATCTTGATGTTCAGGCCATCGTTCACACCGGCGACAAAGCTGGCAGTGATGCCAGTGGCTTCCGTATCGAGATAGATGCGCGGCGCGCCGATGGTGGCCGAGAGGTATAGAGCCTCAGAGACCAAAGCATTCTCGCCCTCAAGGCTATCGCCAAAGCCCATCACGCGGGCGAAGTTGGCCCCGCCCAGATCCACAAGGCGGAATTCGACCCCGACCGACACATCGGCCGCCTTGGCGGCAAAGGTCACGGGATCAAATCCGTTTGCCACGGCAAAGTTCGTCGCGATCAGCTTGAGCGTGCCACCCTCGTCAACGAAATCGAAAAGCTGGCCCAGCGAAATCGTCATGCCGGTAATGGCAGAACCCGAAATCGCCTGACGTTCGATACGCGCGGTATCCAGCGCCGCATTGAAGGCGTCGATAAAGCCCGCACGATCGCGGCCCGCTTCGGCTTCGATGGTGATATTGACCTGCTCACCCTTGATCTCGATCGAGAATTCGTTGGCGCCGGCCCAATCGCCAAAGCCAGCATCTATTGCGATCTTCTGCACCCCGGAATCGTCGAGGGATGCTGTCTCAGCACCGAACAGGGCAATCAGGCCCGCGTCGTCGGTCGCAAAGGCAACGGAATCGGAAAGCGTGATCTGTCCGGTGGTCTCGTCGAATTGAATGGCGACGGTGGTCCAGCCCGCTGCGGCGATCGCGTCGTCGATCTTGGTCAAAAGATCACCAAGGGTATCGACCCCGGCAACGTCGATGTCGATCTTGCTGGTCACACCCGTTTCAAGGTTCGTATGCACGAGCCGCAGGTCATTGATCCCATCGGGGCGATGGTTGACCGAGCCGACAGTATCCAGATCTTCAAGCCGCGTGGTCAGGCCCGCGATGGTGGTCGGCGTGCCGAGCGTCGGCGACAGATCGATGCCGAAGGCAAAGACCAAAGAGAGGTCGGGGTCGAAAATAAGCTCTCCGTCACCGGAGACATCCACAAGCCCGCTCACCACATCAGCCAACTCGGGCCCGACCAGATCTCCTAGCTGATCGCCCAGAATCTGCTGAAGGTCGAACTGGAACGGAACCGACTTTTCCCAATCTTCAAGGAACTTGAAGTCGAGCTCGAACTTGATGGTTTTCGCGTCCGCATCCCATTCAAGAGCCACAGTATCTTGTCCGAACACGCCCTCCAGCATGTCGTGGATCGAATCCAGCGCCGATTGCGGATTGTTTCGGACCTCTTGCAAACCTTTGAGGAAATCGCGGGCAAAAGCGATTTGGTCCAGAACCGAAAAGTTCAGAAGCGGAATATCAACGTCAAGGAACGGCAGCTTGTCTTTCAGCGTGTCGCCCACAACGACGAGGATATTGGCGATCGAAGTCAGGGTATCGAGGATATCCCCACCCTCAAGGCCGGTAAGGCCGTCGATGGCATCCTGAAGTTCGGGGTTCGACGACAAGAGCGCCAGATCCCATGTGTTGGATAGGTCTGACAAATCACCGACCGTGAGGCTCACACCTTCAATAAGCCCCTCGTTGATACCGGAGATACCCAGCACGTTGATCCGCACATCGCCAAGCCGCACCAGAAGCTGCGCAAGCTCCTCGGTCCCGGCATAGGCAAAGGGATCAACAACCTGCACATCGGCAAGGCTTCCAACTGGATCAGACGTGGCACCAAGCCCCTGACCGGCACCATCGACAACGATGCCGCCGAGAACCTCAAACCGGCCCAGAAGCTCTTCGATCCCGATTGCCGAGGTGGAGGGCGGGGCAATCACATAGTCCTGAAGCTGACGGAGCGTGATCTGGTCGCCAAAAGCGCCGCTGCTGTCTTTGCCAACCAGCGTGCCTTCGAAGCCTACGGCCGCTTTGACAAAGTTCTGGGTCGCATCGGTCGAGCCAAAGCTGACATCGAGGAGCCCGATGTTGGCCGAGCCTGTGATCCCCGATGCTTCTGCCGTGGCGCTCGCGCTAAGCGAAATCCCGGTCAGGAACACGTTGTCCAAGAGCGCGCTGGTGACGGCGCCTTCGTCGTCCGACCGCTCTTCGAGCGCGTTGCCGGTGCCAACCCCAATAAGGTCGCTGCCAAACCCGATCAGGTCGATACCGATCGCGGTATTCAGCGTGGCTTCCAGATGGGCGCTGATCTGAGCCGAAAGGCTAAGATCGGTTACATCGCCAAGTGCAAGGTCGCTGGCATCAAAGTTCAAACCAGCGTCCGTCCCGATATCCAGCGTGGCGCTGAGGTCAGGGAACGTCAGGACCAGTTCGCCAGCCTCGGTCAGCTCCAAAGTGGTGCCGCCGCCGATCAGGTCGCCCAGTTCGTCGTTCACCAGCGCGATCAGGCCCTTGATGTCGACGGCTTTCAAAAGGTCGTCCGGGTCGGCCTTGAAGACCAACGAACGGGTTTCACCCGCCTCCAGAGAAAGCTTGAGACCATCGCCGCCCGTGTTCACGCCAGCGGTGATGCCGATGCCCATGCCGTCGAGCGCGCTGTTCAAGGCTGTAGTCAATTCGCCAAGAGAGGCAAAGCCGCCGGCAGCGTGAGGAGAGACGACGTCGAGCTTGATGTCGCGCCCATCGACCTCGAGCGTATAGCGAAGGGTGTGCAGACCATCGAGCCCCGACAGATCCATCGCACCCAACTCGACGCTGGTTTTCGCCGGAGTAAAGCTGAAGACCAAACCCGCAGCGCCAGTCCCGAAAGCGCTTGCTGCATCGATCAAATCCTGGGCGTCAAAACCGACAAGCTCGAGATCGATCGCAGAATCTGTCGTATCGTCATTGCGCTTGGCGGAAGTAAGGGCAAACGTGCTGTAGAGGCGCGAAGGGTCCGAGCCGTTTGGAACGGGGGTCGATGAGGTGATCTTGAGGCCACCATTGGCCGCGATGGTAGCGGCAAAGCCGTAGGCGGAAAGGGCGCTCGAAAAGAGATCTGCCAGCGCTGTGCGTTGCGCGGCCAAATCTGGTAGTGCGGCCAGCCCGGTTAGGTCGATTGCAACCGTATCGAAAGGCCCGCCGCCAGTATCAGGGCCATAGATGGTCAGCGTGAGTTCTTTATAGCCCAAGAGCGTCGTGAACTCGTCAGCGTCCAACCCACCGGCCAGAGCGGTGGAGGTGTCCGGCTGCAACAACGTGTCGAAGGTTTCGAAACCTCCGGCGGGCAGCAATTCAAAGAAACCTAGAGCAGCGGGGTTCACCGTGAAAGATTTTGCGAGGTTGGTGAACACGCTCGCGATTTCATCCATGATCGTGCCAAGCCGCACATCGGTCAGCGGGATCTCGATATCGAGAAGGCTGTCACGCAGCGCATTTGCGACCGCTTTTCCAAGCTCCTCAAGGAAGCCGACAAACTGTTCCGTTCCCAGAGCGGCCAAAGTGGTGATCGCGTCTTCCAGCGCGGATTGCAGCTCAGGCGAGAGCGACCCGTCCGACATTACGACCGAGAAATCGAACCGTGCGGCATCAAGGAAAGCCTGCAGGCGGTTGCCCGCCCCGTCCAGAACAGAGTGAAGGCTGACGGTTGCCGTAAAGCCCTGATTTGCGGCGCCAAAATCCAGATCGCCGTTCAAGACGGCCTGTGCCAGCTCGTACTCGTCGCCTACGATCTCGACATAGGACGCGCCGCCGACCTCTTTGATCATTGCCGTGACGTCGATCGTACCGCCTGCCCCGAGCCAACTGGCCGAAGGCCCGCCCGCGGTCACAACCTTGAAGCCCAGATCTAGGTTGTTACTGGTCGCCACGTCCATGCGGAACATCGCGCTTTCGAGGCTGGCAAGATCGAGGCTCAGAAGCCCGAGGTTGAGGCTGGTCCCATCAGGCACCGTGAAGGCACCACCCACTTCGATCAGGGGCGCAAAATTGAAATCTGTGATATGCAGGCTGATGTCTTGCAACACGCTTGCTGCAAAGGTGGTGCCGGTGCTCAGCCCGAACGAAATAAGGCTGCCCGAACCGCTTGTCATTTCAGCGTTGTCGAGCAGTGTCAGACCGGGGATGGAATTTGAAATCAGCGTGGTGAGGTCGAGGATCGACTGAGGAAGAGACACGTTGACATCAACCGCTGTCCCGTTCTGGCCAAACCCGACGACCGTTTGACCACCGATCTGGATGTCGGTGAGCGCGACGGTGAGATCGCCATCGGGCAGACCAAGCGCCGTAGACACAGCCGCATCGAAATAGGCCCGCGCTTCGGCTTCGGTCGCGACGCCGAGATCCAGCCCTGCAATCAGCGCGTCGATATCGGCATCGGCGGATCCGTCGCGAAGGTTGGCGAGCGTATAGACACCGGCCACCGCGATATCGCCGGCCGCAATCGAATACGCCGTGTCCTGCCCGGCATGGCCGTTCAGCGAACTCGCCACGGCTGCGGCGACTTGATCTGCAAAGGTTCCATCAATGAGATCGGTGATATTTGTATCAACAATGTCTCTCACCGAGGTCAGAGCCGCGCGGATGCGTTCGACGGCTTCGGCAGCGGACGTCAGATCAAAGCCGGAGCCAAGGATGGAGTCGGCACTGTCCACACCGTCGACCAGCATATCCATCAACTGCGTCGCGTCTTCGGCGAGACTGTCGAACTGATCGAGGAACCCGCTGACCTCGTCGAATTCGGAATCGAACATTTGCGCGACGCCAGAAAGGACCGAGGTCAGCGCGGTCGTAGAGCTAATATCCCAGGTCAGGTTGGCGTCCAGCATGACCCGCGGTTCAAGCGGCTGGATCGACGCGGCAAGCGGCGCAGGGCGTTTGGGCGGAGTGGCGGCCTTGCCTACAGGGAGGGGCGCCAAAGCCGTGAACTCTGTATGTCTACCCACGTCCGTCTTCCTTGTTTGTGGCGCCGCAACGCCGTTAGTGCCTTCAAATCAAACGCTTTTCGCGCCCGTCAGAAATCCGCGCGGAAGCGTATTGAAAACTGGTCGATCTTGTCCGATGGCTCGAACTGGATTGGTTCGGCATAGGACACCTGAAGCCGGCCCAGAGCAGTGGTCCAGTTGAGCGACAGTCCTGCCGAAGTGCGCAGCCCGTAGTCATCGACCACGGCCCCGCCCGCAAGCGGCCCCAGATCCCAGACCGCGCCCGCATCAAAAAAGACCCCGGCCGACAAGCCCGGCCGCGGCAACGGTGCGATCAACTCGATCGTTCCGGCCACATAGCGTGTTCCGCCAAGGGCCTCGCCGGTGCCGGAATCGTAGGGGCCGGCCGACCCCCATTCAAAGCCCCGCGGCGAAAGTCCGTCAGCAAAATAGCGGTCGAGCAAGTGGATACCGTCGGTGCCGGTATTGTCCGAAATCTGGCCCGCGCCCGCGCCGAGGTGCAGGACAGTTGTCCCGACGGCTGCCACGGTGATGTCACCGCTCGCGTTCAGGGATGTCCAATTCCGCCCCTCGTCGGCTTTGAATGTGGAGGCCACGCCAAAACGGAATTCTTGTCCGGTCAGGGTTGGGTCTGCGGAAGCATAGGTCGACCAGACAAGCTCGGCTTCTGCACCGGTTGCGGCGGAAACGCCTTCGTAGCCGGTAATCCCCGGCGAGCCGCCATCTGTTTCAGCTACGAGGCTGTCCGATCTGTGAAAGAGCCCCGCCTTCCAGCGCCCGTTTTCACCCAGCATTGCCCCGACCCCTGCGAAAGCCTCGGCGTGGCCGATTGAATAGGGGTCCACTTTCCAGCTCGACGCATTGCCCGACATACTGAACAGCAACTTGCTTCCCGGGCCGAACGGCAGGCTTTCAAGCGCCTTCGACATCATGACGGCTCCGCTGAGCTCACTGCCCGCATCGCCCTCGCGGTAGCCCAGTTGAAGATCCGTTGAGCCATTGAAAAGATCATTGATCTCGAGCCCGAGATCGCCAGTCAGGCCGTAACGATTGGAATAGCTGATGCCCGCAACCAGATCGCCAGTCGTGGCTTGCGCATTGGCTGCATTCGCAGCGATGACCAGCACAGCGCCGGTCAGCAAGACACGAAAGCTCTTCATTGGGTTTCCTCCATCAGAGTGCACTTTGTTCCAGGCAGAACCTCTGGTGCGTCGAGTTTGAAAAAGACACTGATCGTGCCCGAGGCGATATCCGCCACTTGGGATGCATAGTCGAAGGTCGGTTCATAGGCCCGATTGCCATCTCCGACGCGGATGACGTGGGCCGTCGCGGAAACAATGTCTTCCAGCCGCGCGGACGGGACAAAAGCCTCGACCCGTAGGGGCTGGTTCACATAGATCGTGGCGACCGGCCGTTGCGACGTCGCCTCGCCAGGATCCACGAGATCTTCGCCAATCAGCCCCGCGACAGGCGCGGCAATCATTGTCTGGCCTAGCAGAGCCCGGACCCGTTCCAGTTCGAGCCGCGACAGCTCCAACATCTCGCGCTCGCGGTCGACGTCAGCACGCGAGAGGGCCGCCTCGGTCTGGGCGGATTCGTTGTCGGATTGGCTGACCGCATTGCGGCTAAAGGCTTCGGCAATGCGTTTGGCTTTCCGCTCGGCTCCTTCGGCGCGTGTCTCGGCAATAGCCAGACTGGCGCGGGAATTCGCGCGCATCTCGGCCAAAGCAAGCTCAGCCCGAATGGCGGTATCGTCCAACCGAACGATCGGATCGCCGACATTCACCGATTGCCCCGGCACAACAAACACCTCCCTGACCACCCCCGGCAAGGCCGAGGTCAATTCGACCACGCGCAAAGGCCGAATTGTGCAATTGATCGGCATATCTGCCCCGAGCGCCAAGGCACGGGCCGAAAACTCTTCGGCGGTCATGGACGGGTTGGTTTGGTCCGCTGTCTGGGCCACCGCAGGAGATGTCAGAACGACGAGGGTCGCAATGAGCTGCGGCAACCTAGCAGATTTGATCGATGCAATTCGCATCTAGAACCCGTGCCGCAAATCCACGCCGGTCAAATACTGGAGCCGAAGCCAGGCGCGCAGATATTCTGCCTGATAATAGGCTGTCCGTTCCCGGGTCTGGTTCAGGCGCACTTCGCGCGCCGCCACGGCAAGATCGACGGTCTCCCCTGCCTCATACCGGTTGCGTTCGATTTGCAGCGCGCCACCCGCTTCCCGAGCCGCAGCCGAAGCCTGACCAACGGCCGCAGTCAGTTCGCCCATACGGGCGTGCAGCGCACGGATCTCGGTCTCGAGCTGGCGGCGCAGCGCATAGTATTCCATCGTCTGCTGGCGCAGACGCGCATTGGACACAGGCATATCATAGCCGGTGCCACGCCCGTTGAAGAGCGGGATGCTAAGCTGGAGGCCAAGCACCTGATCCTCTGTCAGCGATCCACCACCAAACCGGCTGTCGGCGCGGTCTTCGCGCTCCAGCGTCGCATAGGCTTCGAGCACGGGCGAGAAATCAGCGGCAATGGCGCGGCGGCGCTCCAGTTCGGCGCCAACAACGGTCAGCGCCGCCGACATGATGCTCGGGTTTTCGCGCAGGCCACGCTCCACCAGCTCATCCACATTCGACTTGCGCTCAGACCCCATAACACCGGACGGGATCGCGGGCATATCAACATCTTCGATGACAGATCCGGTCAGGAAGGCGAGCCGACCCAATGCTTCCGAGTAGCGTGACCATTCCACCGACTGCTCGGAAGCGAGGCTTGCACGCTCGGACCGCAGCGCATCAGGCTCAACAACATCCCCGATGCCAGTGTCGTTGAGGGCGACCTGAGACGAAAGCTGACGATCGATGAGACGTGCGCGCTGTCCGAGGTAGGTAGCCCTCGCTTTGGACTGGACGGCAATCAGATAGGCATCGAGCGTCTCATAGGCCACATCACGAACGGTGCCGATATAATCGACCTCGGCCCTTGTTCGGGCATTGCCCGCATAATTGATAGCAAAGACGCGGCTCAGATCGAAAACAGGCTGCTCAATACGAGCGGAAATCATCGTCACCGGATAGCGAGCCTCGCCTTCCAGGAAGACGGCGTTGTCACTCTCGATCACACGCTGGTCAAGTTCCTGATAGGTATAGGAAGCCGTCACCTGCGGCAGATAGCCAAAGATGGCAGCAAGCCGCTGCGCATCTGAAACGGCGACCCCCTCCGCCGCCGCCGCGATCCGGGCGTTGCGAACCATGGCCGCCTGAACCAGCGCACCGGCAGTCGGCGATTTGTCACCCGGAGCCAGCTCTCCATAAAGATCGCCGCGGGTTGCAGCGTCCTCTCCACGGCTCAGAGCCGAAGCCAGACGCGCGTCGGCTTTTTCCTGCACCTCGGGCGAAAGTCCGGAACTCAGCAAAGCATCCAAACGAGCAGGATCCACGGGGCGGTTTGCACAACCAGCGAGTGCCAAAACCGATAGGGTTGCGGCAATCGCAGACTTGCTCTTCAGGGACATGGGCAGCCTTCCAAACTTGCAGTTTAGTTAAGAAACCACAAAGGCTTGTAAGTATTCAATGCAAATCTTGTGGGTGGAACGGCATTTTTTGGTTTTGCACCCAACATATAGGGGCATCGGCCCGATAGAATGGATCAAGGGGCCGGAGAACAAGGACGAGTCCAGTCAAGTCGCGCCAATACGAGCCGCCCGCAAGCGATGCAAAATGGCACCATTGATCCCGCCTGTGCAATTCGCGCACGCAGCCGCTTGACAGGCTTTCTACGTCCCACCAAGCCATCCGGTGGCGTCTATTTTCGCCGGAGAAAACCTCAATTTGAGCGGCGAGCGGCCTTGGAAGGCGAAAGCTTCGTCAAACACCGATACTGATCAGTTCCCAGTCGCTCCATTGCGCAATGCTCGCAACGGGGCTTCCGGCCCAATCAGTGTGAAGGCGTGAGCCCTCCGTGCACCGGCGCTCCGGCAAGATAGGTCGCTATTACCTTGGTCTTGCCGATTTCTGTTGGATCACAGGAGAAAATATCTGTGTCGATCACAATGAAATCCGCCCATTTGCCGGGTTCCAGGCTGCCGGTCTCATGCTCGCGCCAACCCGATATGGCAGCGCCTAGAGTATAGCCATAGACGCACTCTTCGATGGTCAGAGCCTGTTCAGGCAAGAACGGCGGCACGTTTGCCTGGTCTCCCGCGGGGCGGCGGGTAATCGCGGTTTCCATGATCTCGAATGGATTGCAGGTGCTGACGGTCCAGTCCGAGGAAAGGACAACCTCGGCTCCGGCATCCCGAAGCGAGCGGAAGGCGTACATATATTTGCTCCGTTCGGGCCCGACGACGTCAGCGGCAAGTTCGTCCACCGAGGCGCCGTGGTGGGCCCAAAGCGGCTGGACGTTGGCGACCACGCCAAGCTCGGCAAAGCGGGAAATGTCGTCAGGATCGATAAACTGGATGTGAGCTATGTGGTGGCGTGAGGGCCAGACCCCGTTCGCTTTGCGCGCCGCCTCCATCCCGTCGAGTGAAGCGCGGACCGCGAGATCTCCGATGGCATGGATGTGAATTTGAAAGCGCGCCGCATCGAAGGCGACGAATAGCTTCTCGATATCGGCGGGATCAAACATCAGCGGTGCGTTGCCCCCTTGTGCATCCGAATAGGGCTCGATCATTGCCGCGGTCCGGTTCTCGATCACGCCGTCGAAAAAGAACTTGGCAGAATGAACCCGAAACATAGGATTGGTTGCCCCGGAACGCATGGCTTCGAGCCGCCGAACCGCCGCCTCAGCTTCCTCGCCAGGCCGAACCAGCGCCGTCGCAATAACGCGCGTTGTCAATTCGCACCGATCGGCCATCCGGTTGTAAACCCTCGCGAATTTTTCGTAGATCTTGGCGTCCAGAACGCTGGTGATCCCGAAGCCGTTTGCGAGCCTCTGGGCGAAACGCACCCCTTCTTCATACTCTTCTTCTGTCGCAGCTGGCCGGCGTTTGTTGACCCAATCGACCGCGGTTTCATAAAGAAGCCCGGTTGCGTGGCCTTCGGCATCGCGGACGAAATGGCCCTCGGGCGGATCAGGCGTCTCGTCGCCCAAACCCAATAGATCGATCGCGAAGGAGTTGATGCAGCCGTTATGCCCATCGGCCGAAACGACCATGCAGGGGCGATCTTGAACCGCACGATCCAAAACGTGGCGGTCAAGATTTCCAATGTGCAGACAAGACTGGTCATAGAAGGCGCCATAGACCCAAGGGCGATCCGAACTTGCGGCAAAGCCGCGAAGCTCCTCGGCAACGCCTTCCGGCCCGCGGCACGCCGATAAATCCGCCCCTTCGATATAGTGGTGCCCGCCCTCGAGATGATGGATGTGAGTGTCGTGAAACCCAGGCAAGACCATCCGTCCGCCGGCGTCGAGAACCGCGGCGCCCGACCCGACGAGGCGCCGCATTTCCTCTTCCGAACCAATTGCATGAATCCGGCCATCGCGAATTATCATCGCTTCAGCAGACGGGCGTGTCAGCCCCAACGTACGGATATTTGCGTTGATCAAAAGCGTATCGGACATCGGCATTTCATTTGCTCCGAAAGATCAGGGCAATCACGTTCGCCCCCCCTGCACGGTCGCTTGAAGTTGATCAAAGCGCAATCGTCATCTCGACCGAATTGGCGCTTCTTAGCGGGTCAAATAAGCGGCCAAATGCTCTGCAAACCATGACCTTTCCAGCCACCGCGCAACCTCGGTTGCCCTCAGTCCAAAAATAATTTGCTCAAATTATTATTGCCAAATACGACCTTTGGCGCCAGACTTGCGACACGACTCTACCCGATCTTGACGCGCGCCCAACTATTTTCGCGCGCCTTGGGTCGGCGCTTCTTGCTTGAAAATCAATAATATAACCAATTTGGGAGAGTTCTATGGAACGTATCAAGTTCATCGACCGTATGGTGCAGGGCAAAGTCAGCCGACGCGATATGATGAAGCAAGCCGCCGCCTTTGGTGTCGGCGCAACCATTCTTCCCCGCATGACGGCCGCTGCCGAGCTTTTGACCTGCCTCGAATGGGGCGGCTACGATGACGCCTCGTTCTTCCAGCCCTTCGTGGACAAATACGGCGCCCAGCCGAATTTCTCGATCTTCTCGGGCGAGGAAGAAGCGCTGGCCAAGGTGCTTGCGGGCTTTGCCGCCGACGTCATGCACCCCTGCAACTATTCGGTCGCCCGCTTCGTCAACGCCGGCGTCGCCAAGCCGATCGACACCGCGCGCCTGAGCCACTGGAACGATATCTTCCCGGTTCTCAAGGACGCCGAGGGCGTATTGATGAACGGAGATATCGTCATGGCGCCGGCCGATTGGGGCAACTCGTCGATCGCTTACCGCCCCGACCTTGTCGAGCCCGATTTCCTCGAGAACCCGAGCTGGAGCATCTTCTATGATGATCGCTACAAGGGCAAAGTCTCGATGCTCGACGATGCTCTGGTGATCTTCATCGGCCTGATGGTCGAGGGCAAATCCTATGACGAGATCTACAACATGCGCGGCGACGAGCTGCGGGCGGCGGGCGAGAAGTGGGGCAACAAGGCCCTCGATACTGTGCGCTTCCTCTGGACCGACGCGACCACGTTGCAGCAGGCCATGGCCTCGGGCGAGATCGTCGCCTGCTATGCCTGGAACGACCTCATCGCCAATCTTCAGGCCGAGGGCGTGCCGGTGGCCTATGCCAACCCCAAAGAGGGCCTCTTCACCTGGTTCTGCGGCCTGACGCTGCTGAATACCGGCGAAGGCGACGAGGCGGCCGCCTATGACTTTATCGACGCCTGGCTTGCGCCGGAGACCGGCAAGGCGCTGATCGAAGGCTCGGGCTATGGCCATGCCAATATGAAGAGCTTCGAGATTGCGGATCCTGCGGCTGTGGCCGCCATGGGCCTCAGCGACCCGATCAAGATGATGGAGACCTCGATCGTCTTCCGCACCCCGGATGACGCCTCGCAGGAAGATCAGAACCGTGTCTGGGAAGAATTGAAGGCGATGCATCTCTGAGCCCAGACACATGAGCTCGCAAGACACACCCAAGACCCCCGGGGCAACGGCTCCGGGGCGACCCCGCCGCGATACCTCGAGGCGGCGCGAAGCCCTGAACGGGCTTGGCCTTCTGTCGCCTGCTTTGATCGTCATGCTGTCGATGCTGGCCCTGCCGGTCGGCGCGCTTGTCGTCATGAGCTTCTGGACCCAGTCGGGCTTTACGCTCGACACGTCCTTCACGCTCGACAACTATCGCCGCCTGTTCTCGACCTCGGAGCGGGCGACCGAGTGGATGGGGATGACCTTCCACCTCGGCTATCCGGTTCCGGCGATCCTGATGATCAAGTCGCTCGCCATGTCGCTCATGGCGACGGTGGCGGTGGTGCTTCTGGCCTATCCGATGGCCTATTTCCTGGCCTTCCGCGTCAAGCGCAACAAGGCGGCCTGGATCATCATCCTGACGATCCCCTTCTGGACCTCTTACCTTCTGCGCGTCTTCTCGTGGAAAGTGGTCCTTGGCTATAACGGCGCGATCAATTCGGGCCTCATGTCGCTTGGCCTGATCGACGCCCCGCTCGAATTTCTCCTCTACAACCCCGCCGCCGTGGTGATCACCCTCTCGCACGCCTGGGTCGCCTTTGTCGTGCTGCCGATCTATGTCTCGCTCGAGAAGATCGACCGCTCGATGCTCGAGGCCGCCTCAGACCTCGGCGACAGCAAGTTCAAGAGGTTCCGGCGGATCGTCCTGCCCTTGTCGATGCCGGGCACGATCACGGCGGCGCTGATGGTCTTTATCCCGACGGTCGGTGACTATGTCACGCCGCAGCTTGTCGGCGGGACCGGCGGGACGATGATCGGCTCGCTCGTGCAGCAGCTCTTTACCAAGCAGAACAACGCGCCCATGGGCGCGGCTGTGTCGCTTGTCATGATGCTCATCATCGCCGCTCTGGTCCTGACCTTCCTGACCCTGATCGGCTATTGGAAAATGCGCGCAAGGAGTGCCCGATGATGAAGGGATGGGGCCTGACCACCTATGCCGTGCTGTTCATAGCCTTCGTCTATGGGCCGGTTCTGATCCTGCCGCTGTTTTCCTTCAACGACAGCACCTTCGCGACCTTCCCCCTCGCGGGGTTCACCACCCGCCACTATGTCGAGATGTGGGGCCAGGGGCCGATGATCGGGGCGCTCGTCAATTCCCTGAAGATCGGCCTCGGGGTGACGCTTCTGACCACGGCCATCGCCATTCCCGCCGCCATCTCGATCACCCGCTTCCGCTTTCCCGGCAAGCCCGCGATCCTGTCGATGCTGATGCTGCCGCTTGTGGTGCCCTCGATCGTTCTGGCCGTGGCGCTTCTGGTCATCATCCTGAAGTTCCTCAACATCCCGCTGTCGCTCTGGACGGTTGCGGCGGGCCATGTGCTGATCGCCCTGCCCTTCTGCACTTCGGTGCTGATGTCGCGGCTCGAAGGCTTCGACCGCAGCCTTGAAGAGGCCAGCCGCGATCTCGGCTCGCCGCCTTTGCAGACCTTCTGGCGCGTCACCTTCCCCTTGGCCCTGCCCGGCATCATCTCGTCGCTGCTTCTGGGGTTCATCATCTCCTTCGACGAGTTCGTGATCGCCTTCTTCCTCACCGGCACCGACAATACCCTGCCGGTCTATCTCTATTCCCAGCTGCGCTTCCCCAACCGCCTGCCCGGTGCGCTTGCGCTCGGTTCGCTGATCCTCGTGGTGTCGACCGTTCTGGTCATCGTCTCCGAGATCATCCGCAAGCGCGGCGTGCAATCCGACAATCCCGGAGACTTCTGAATGTCCGAACCGCTCATCCATATCGAGGCCGTCACCAAGAGCTTCGGCAGTTTCACCGCGCTGCACGGGATCGACATTGACATCGGCCGCGGCGAGTTCTTCTCGCTTCTCGGCGCCTCGGGCTGTGGCAAGACCACGCTTCTGCGCATCCTCGCGGGGATCGAAGAGCCGACCACCGGCCAGCTTCTGATCGACGGGCAGGATATGCGCGGTGTGCCGCCCGAGAAACGGCCGACCAACATGGTGTTTCAATCCTACGCGATTTTCCCGCACCTCAATGTCGAGGAAAACATCGGCTATGGCCTGCGCAATCTGAAACTGAGCCGCGCCGAGACCCGCGAGAGGATCGGCAGCGCGGTCGAGCTGGTCAAGCTTGGTGGGATGGAAAAGCGCAACGCCCACGCCCTCTCGGGCGGCCAGCGGCAGCGCGTGGCGCTGGCCCGCGCCCTTGTCATGCGGCCCAAGGTGCTGCTCCTCGACGAGCCGCTCTCAGCGCTCGACAAGAAACTGCGCGAAGAGATGCAACTCGAGTTGCGCGCCATGCAGCGCAGCCTCGGCATCACCTTTGTCTTCGTGACCCACGATCAGGAAGAGGCGATGACCCTCTCCGACCGAATTGCCATGATGTCGGATGGCCGGATCCTCCAGCTCGATACGCCCAAGGGCCTCTATGAACGCCCGGCGAACCGCGAGGTGGCCGAATTCATCGGCACGATGAATCTGATCCCAGCCAAGGCCGGTGCGGCCAAGGGCAACCAGGTATCTCTGGATGCTGGCGCGCTGGGCAAGCTCGAAGGCCGCGTGGCAACCGACGTGTCAACAAGTGGCCGGGAGGTATTCCTTGCCCTCCGTCCCGAACGCATTTCGGTCGGCGCCGATCTAGGCGCCAACGCCCGCCTCAAGGGCAAGATCGCCGAGGCGGTCTATCTGGGAGATCGGATCACCTATGTTGTCGCGGTCAATGGGCTGGCGCAGCCACTGCGCGTCGTGAACGCCAACGAGACCGGGGAAATCCTCCGGATCGGGGCGGAAGTCGAAATCGGTTGGCCCGATGATAGCGGGCTGGTTCTGAGCTAGCCCTCAACTCCCGAAGCCATGGGTTGGCACCGCCAGTCGAATTCGATCCAGTCTCGGTCTGCGCGAGAATCTGTCAAACCTTTGGAAGGAGAACTGCCGCCACTCAAGGAGGGCGGCAGTTCGGTTGGCTTTGAATATACACCGACTAAAGAGATCGCGTGTCTGACTAGCCTGATCCAAGCAGTTTTTGATGGCTACTTCCTGTCGCCGCCTGCCTTCTCGTCCCTGCCGTCAATCCCGTTGCCGATCATCTCGCCGAGCTTGTTCAGCGCGGGCATGGCGACCGACATTTCGAGGATCGAGTCGACGATCTGGGACACGGGCGAAGCGGCCCCTGCCTCTCCTGAGGCTCCGTTGCCACGACCGCCAAGGCCGGTGATGTGGTTGATCGATATCTTGTCGATCTTCTCGGCGGGTTTGACCATCTGCTCGATGATCTTCGGCATCGCGGCCAAGCGGGCTTTCTCCAACTCGAGCGCCGCCAAAGCCTCGGAGCGGGCGTTCTCTGCGTCGATCCGGGCGCGTTCCGCCTCGGCCTCGGCCAACCGCAGGAACTTCATCGCTTCCGCCTCTTCGCGCTTGGCCTCGCGGCGATCCTTGGCCGTGGCCTTCTCGCTTTCGGCCGCGATACGGGCGCGGGTGGCCGCTGTCTCGGCGTCCTGCTGGGCGGCGAGAAGGGCCACCTGCTTGCGCCGCTCGGCTTCGGCCAGCTGACGTGCCGTCTGGATGGCCTCTTCGGCGATGACCGCCTCGGCGCGCGCCGTGTCGGCCTTGGCGCGGGCCTTGCTCTCTTCCTGGCTCTTGGCAGAGATCAGGATCTGCCGTTCCTGCTCGGCGATCTGCAGCGTGCGTTCCTGCGCGATCTCGGCCTCGCGCACGGCAAGCTCGCGGGCGATATCGGCCGACTGGATCTCCTGCTCCATGCGAATGCGGGCGTGCGCCGCCTCGCGCTCGGCATCGGCCTTGCGGCGGGCGACCTCGGCCAGCTGCGCGGCCATCAGGGTCTCGACCTCTTGCGCCTGCGCAATCTCGGCCCGACGCTCTTCAAGATCGATCTCGAGCTTGCGGCGGCTCGCTTCCATCGCGGTGCGGCGCACCTCGACCTCGCTTTCGCGCTCGATCTTGGCGCGGTCTTTCTTCGATGTCGAAATGACCTCGGCCAGCTTGCGCATCCCCACCGCGTTGAAGGCGTTGTTCTCGTCGAGCGCCGCGAAGGGCGTCTGGTCGAGGTCGGTGAGCGAAACGTTGTCGAGCCGCAGGCCGTAGCGTTCAAGCGTGTC
>JAHEBR010000016.1 GCA_024642185.1 Marivivens sp.
TTGCCGCCGCCGACCGCATTTCCGCGATGGCCCGCGCGCTGGCCGAAATTGACGTGGCGCTTTCCATGGCGGCTTTGGCGCGGGATGAGGATTGGTGCCGGCCCGAGCTTGACGCCTCTCGAGCCTTCGAGATCACCGGCGGGCGGCATCCGGTGGTTGAGGCCGCGCTTCGCAAGGCGGGCGAGCCGTTTGTCGCCAACGATTGCGATCTGAGCTCTGCGGCGATCTGGCTTCTGACCGGCCCCAACATGGCCGGTAAATCGACCTTCCTGCGCCAGAACGCGTTGATCGCCATTCTCGCCCAAGCGGGCGGCTATGTTCCCGCCGCCTCGGCGCATATCGGTATCGTCAGCCAGATCTTCAGCCGCGTTGGGGCGTCGGACGATCTGGCGCGCGGGCGGTCGACCTTTATGGTCGAGATGGTGGAAACCGCCGCCATCCTCAATCAGGCCGACGACCGAGCGTTGGTGATCCTCGACGAAATCGGCCGCGGCACGGCGACCTATGACGGCCTGTCGATCGCCTGGGCTACGCTCGAACACCTGCACGACGTGAACCGCTGCCGCGCCCTTTTTGCGACGCACTATCACGAGATGGGCGCGCTCGCGGCCAAGCTTGACGGCGTCGACAACGCCACGGTCGCGGTCAAGGAGTGGGAAGGCGATGTGATCTTCCTGCACGAGGTCCGCAAGGGGACAGCCGACCGCAGCTATGGCGTTCAGGTCGCGCGGCTTGCGGGCCTGCCGCCTGCCGTTGTGGCGCGGGCAAAGGTTGTGCTGGAGGCGTTGGAGAAGGGCGAGCGGGAAGGCGGGGCAAACCGCAAGGCGCTGATCGACGATCTGCCGCTTTTTTCGGCCACGCCTGCGCCCGTGGCGGCCAAGGCCAAGCCGTCAGTGGTCGAAGATCGTTTGAAAGAAATCCTGCCCGACGATCTCTCGCCGCGCGAAGCTCTTGAACTAATCTACGAACTTCGCGGGCTATTGAGCAAAGATTAGTTGGCCGGCGCCGACGAAACACCAACCTGCGCGGGGCGCAAGAGGCGGTCGTGCAGCATGAAGCCGTCGGCGCTTACTTGAATGATATCGCCCGCCTTGGTGCCGGGAAGCGGCGCTTCGAACATCGCCTGATGCATCTGCGGGTCGAACCGGTCGCCAACCTCGGGCGAAACGCGAACGATCCCGTGCTTCTGGAAAACGTTGAGCAGCTCGCGCATGGTCAGCTCGATCCCCTCGACAAAGGCCGCCGCGGTCTCGCGTTGTTCGTCGGAAATCGCCTGAAGGGCGCGGTTGAGGCTGTCGTAGACCGGAAGAAGATCGCGGGCGAGCTTGGAGCCGCCATAGTTTTCGGCCTCGCGCCGGTCGCGCTCGGCCCGTTTGCGTGCGTTTTCCGCATCCGCCAGCGCCCGCATGAACCGATCCTTAAACTCGTCACGCTCGGCCTTTAGGGCTTCGACTTCGCCAACCTCTTCGGTCGCCGCATCGGCGCCGGTTTCGATCTCGTCGGCTTCGGCGGCCAGTTCGTCGAGGGATTTCGGTTCCTGATTCTGCTCGTTCATACTCGTCTTCCTTTAGCTCCGGTCGGTCATGAGCCGCCCGACCAGCTGCGCAGTGTAATTCACAATGGGAACGATCCGCCCATAGTTGAGGCGGGTCGGCCCGATGACGCCAACGGCGCCGATAATCTTTCGGTCGGCGTTCATATAGGGAGAAACAACCAAAGAGGAACCCGAAAGTGAGAAAAGCTTGTTCTCTGAGCCGATAAAAATGCGGACACCCTCGCCGCCTTCGGCCAGTTCGAGGAAATCGGCGATATCGCGCTTGCGCTCGAGGTCGTCGAAAAGGGTCCGGATGCGTTCGAGATCCTGCGCCTCGGCATCGGCCAGAAGATTACTTCGGCCACGAACGATAAGGCGCTCGGTGGTCTCGCCCTGATCCTGCCAGACCGCCATTCCACTTTCGACAAGGGCGCGGGCCAGTACGTCGATTTCCTGCCGGCGGGTGGCGATTTCCTTGGCAATGGCGCGACCAAGTTCGCTAAGCGTCTTGCCCTCGGCGATGGCGTTGATGAAGTTCGCCGCCTCGCGCATCGACGAGGGCGTCTGGCCCAAAGGCGGTTGGAAGATGCGGTTTTCGACGTGGCCGTCGGCAAAGACGAGAACCACGAGCGCCCTGTCGGGGCCGAGCGAGACAAACTCGATGTGGCGGATCGGGGCTTCGTGTTTGGGGGTGAGCACAAGGCTCGCCCCACGGGTCACGCCAGAAAGCGCAGCACCCACGCGATCAAGAAGCGCGCCGACATCGCCCTTGTTGTCGCCCAAGGTATTGTCGATCTTCTCGCGGTCTTCACCGGCAAGATCGCCCACTTCTAGCAGGCCATCGACAAACATCCTCAGGCCCGCCTGCGTCGGCACACGCCCGGCGCTGACATGGGGGCTGCCCAAAAGGCCGAGGAATTCGAGATCCTGCATCACGTTGCGGATCGTCGCGGCGCTGACCCTTTCGGAAAGGGTCCGCGTCAATGTTCGCGACCCGACCGGCGCACCGGTTTCGAGATAGGCCTCGACCACGCGGCGGAATACCTCGCGCGAGCGGTCGTTCAGCTCTTCCATCATTGGCGTCTTGTCGGCCATTCGCCACTCCGTCAGGGACCGAAGAAATTAAAGCGATGCGCGGGGCAACGTCAATCGGGGTTGGATTTGATCTGCGGTAAGCGTATCTGGCCCTGAAATGACAGGAGAATGCCATGCGCCCGTCCGGCCGGAAAACAGACGAACTTCGCCAAATCACGATCGAGACCGGCGTCAGCCGCCACGCAGAGGGATCGTGCCTGATCAAGGTGGGTGATACGCAAGTCCTCTGCACCGCGACCATTGACGAGAAGGTTCCGCCGTTTTTGCGGAATTCCGGGCTGGGCTGGGTTACGGCTGAATACGGAATGCTTCCGCGCGCAACCAACACGCGGATGCGCCGCGAGGCGAAAGACGGCCAATCGGGCCGGACACAGGAAATCCAGCGCCTGATCGGCCGCAGCCTGCGCGCAGGCGTGGACCGCGTGGCCCTTGGCGAGCGGCAGATCGTTGTCGACTGTGATGTGATTCAGGCAGATGGCGGCACGCGCTGCGCCTCGATCACCGGCGGTTGGGTCGCGCTGCGCCTTGCTGTGAACAAGCTTCTCAAAGCGGGCGCCATTGTCACCGATCCGCTCGTTGATCCTGTCGCCGCTGTCAGCTGTGGCATCTATGCCGGCCAGCCGGTTCTTGACCTCGATTATCCCGAGGACAGCGAGGCGGGGGTTGACGGGAATTTCGTGATGGCCGGCGCAAAGCTTGTCGAGGTGCAGATGTCGGCCGAGGGTTCGACCTATTCGCGCGCTCAGATGAACGCGCTGCTTGATCTTGCCGAAAAGGGTGTGGCCGAGCTGGTTGCAGCGCAGCTGGCGGCCACGAAATGACCCGGAAATTCGACGGCACCCACCTCGTCGTCGCGACTCACAACGCGGGAAAGCTTGAGGAGATTCAGGCACTTCTCGAGCCCTATCGGATCTCGGTCAGCTGCAACGCCGACCACGGCCTGCCGGAGCCAGAAGAAACCGAAACCACATTCGCAGGCAACGCCCGCATCAAGGCCCACGCCGCCGCGCGGGCGACCGGCCTTCCGGCGCTGGCCGATGACAGCGGGATCGAGGTCGACGGGCTTGGCGGCCAACCGGGGGTTTATACGGCCGATTGGGCCGAGGGCCCGGGTGGGCGCGATTTCGTGCGCGCCATGACCAAGACCTGGACGATGCTGGAAGAGGCGAACGCGCCCTACCCACGCAGCGCGCGCTTCTGCTGCACGCTTGTCCTTGCCTGGCCCGATGGGCACGACGAGGTCTTTCCGGGTGTGATGGAGGGCGAGGTTGTCTGGCCGATGCGGGGCAATCAAGGCCACGGCTATGATCCGATCTTCCAGCCGGTGGGCTATAGCCAGACCTTCGGCGAGATGGACCGATGGGAGAAGAACAGGATCAGCCACCGCGCGGACGCCTTCCGCAAGCTCGTTGCCGGTTGTTTTGCCTGAGGATTGGGAAAACGGGGGCTTTGCCCTTTATCTCCACTGGCCCTTTTGCCAGTCGAAGTGCCCCTATTGCGATTTTAACAGCCACGTTGCCACCAGCATCGACCAGAGCCGCTGGCAGCGCGCCTATCTCGCTGAGATCGACCGTGTTGCAGGGCTGACGCCGGGGCGCGTTCTTCGCTCCGTCTTTTTCGGTGGTGGTACGCCGAGCCTGATGCACCCCGATCTTGTTGCCGCGATTCTGGAGAAGATCCGCCGAAGTTGGCCCACGAGCAATTCATTTGAGGTCACGCTCGAAGCTAATCCAACTTCTGTCGAGGCAGGGCGGTTTGCCGGCTATCGCGATGCGGGCGTGAACCGTATTTCCATGGGAATACAGGCGCTTAACGATCCCGACCTCAAGGCGCTGGGGCGGCTTCACAGCGCAGCCGAGGCGCTCAGCGCTTTTGAGACCGCGCGCAGTCTTTTTGATCGCGTCAGCTTCGATCTGATCTACGCGAGGCAAGATCAAACGCTTTCCGCTTGGCGGGAAGAGCTTTCACGTGCGCTGTCTCTCGCGGTGGATCATCTCTCGCTATATCAGTTGACGATTGAAGACGGCACGGCCTTCGGCGCCAGGGCCACCGCAGGAAAGCTGCGCGGCCTTCCAGACGAAGATCTCGCCGCTGATCTCTATGAGGCGACCCAAGAGCTTTGCGAAACCGCCGGATTTCCGGCATACGAAGTCTCTAATCACGCCAAAACCGGCGCGCAGAGCCTGCACAACCGTGTCTATTGGGAGTACGGTGACTACGCCGGGATCGGCCCCGGCGCGCATGGGCGACTGACGCTTGGCGGGGTTCGCTATGCGACCGATACGCCGCGGTTGCCGGGAGCCTGGCTCGAGCGGGTCGAGGTCTGTGGGAGCGGTGAGCTTTCGTCTGAGGCCCTGACCTCTGAGGATCAGTTTTCCGAGTTTCTATTGATGGGCCTGCGGCTTCGCGAAGGGGTTGATCTGGCCCGTTTGGAAAGCTTGAGGCCGATTGAATTTGAATTGAAATACAATGGATTAATCGAATCCGGGCATCTTGAGATTGCGGACGGCCGGCTTCGCACAAGCGCCCTTGGCCGTCCGGTTCTCAACGCCGTTCTGCGCGAAATTCTCGGTGCCTAGCCGCCCGACAAGAGGCGAAGAAGATCGTCAAGCTGATCCAGGTTCCGATAGCGGAGCGTGATCTCGCCCGACTCCTTTCCTGACTCATGTCTGATGGATACGCCCATTTTCAGTGTCGCCGCGAGCTCATTCTCGATCGCAATGGTATCGGCATCGCGCTCGGTATGGGATTTCGTCTTCTTGTCGGTTTTTTCGGCCTTGTTAGAGGCTCTTTTAGCGAGCGACTCCGACTGTCGGACCGAGAGACCCTTAACGATGATTTGACGTGCAAGCGCCATCGGATTTTCAGCGCCAACCAGGGTTCGGGCGTGGCCCGCACTTAGGCGGCCGTCTGTCACGAGGGTCTGAACAGCTTCAGGAAGCGTTAGAAGGCGAAGAAGGTTAGCGATGTGGCTACGGCTTTTGCCGAGGCCGGTCGCAATCTGTTCCTGCGTGTGGCCAAAGCGATCCATGAGCTGGCGATAGGCTGCTGCTTCGTCGATTGCGTTGAGGTCAGCGCGCTGAATATTCTCGATAATCGCAACTTCCAGGACCTCTGAATCCGAGAAATCGCGCACAATAACGGGAACTTGGTGAAGCCCCGCCACCTGAGAGGCGCGCCAGCGACGTTCGCCGGCGACAATCTCGTAATGGCCATCGCGATTTGGATCCTTGCGTACGATCAGCGGCTGGATGACACCCTTTTCCGAGATCGAGGCGGCGAGATCCTCAAGCGCCTGAGGATCGAAGGCGCGGCGCGGCTGGTCTGGATTGGGGTGGAGGCGGTCGATCGGCAGCGAAACCTCACGGCGATCGGCATCGGCTGGTGCTGCGTCCTCTTTGGGCGCCACATCCGACAAGAGGGCCGATAACCCTCGACCTAAACCTCTGTTTTTAATAGGTTTATCTGCCATTTTCGGCCACTCTTTCCCTCTTGGTAAGCTCTTTAGCGAGCTCGCGATAGGCTTCGGTACCCTTTGAAAGCGGGTCGTATTCTATGATCGGCATTGAGAAGGACGGCGCCTCGCTGAGCCTGACATTTCGGGGGATAACCGCCTGAAACACAAGATCGCCAAGATTATCGCGCGCGTCGGCCTCGACCTGCTGAGACAGGTTGTTGCGACGGTCGTACATCGTCAGAACAACGCCCTCGATCCGCAAATTCGGGTTTGCCGTCTGTCGAACCTCTCGGATTGTCAGCATCAACTGCGACAAACCCTCGAGCGCGTAGAATTCGCTTTGCAACGGGATAAGAACGGAATGTGCTGCGACCATCGCATTGACTGTCAAGATATTGAGGGATGGTGGGCAGTCAATCAATATATAGTCGAGCGCGAAGGCGTCTATCGCGGACTGGCGCAGCGCGTCGTGCAGAAGAAAGCTACGCTTTTCATTTGCTACGAGCTCGATGTCCGCAGAACTGAGGTCGGTTGTCGCGGGAATGATGAGCAGCCCGTTCCACCGGGTTTCCTTGATCGCTTCGTAGAGCGTCGCGTCGCCCGCCAAGAGATCATAGGCCGTATAATCTCGATCGTCGGAATCAACCCCCAGGCCGGTTGATGCATTTCCTTGGGGGTCGAGGTCAACCAGAAGAACCCGCCGCCCGGATTCAGCCAGCGCCGCAGCCAGATTGACGGCCGTCGTAGTTTTTCCAACGCCGCCCTTTTGGTTTGCAATAGCGATGATCTTGGGGTCGCTGGTGCGGCTTACGTCATACACGGTTGATGTCCTTGATCGCTAGAATACGCGCGTCTGCGTCCGTCATACTCGCGTGTTTTTCGATATTAAACAACCAGTTGGTTCTGGCGTCGGCGATTTCCTGTTCGGCCGATTTGCCTTTTGGAAATATCGCGACGCCATCTGGCTTGAGGTGTCTCTCGGCAAAATTTAGCAGTTGATCAAGCGGCGAAAGCGCCCTGGCGGACAACACATCCGCCGCCATCGGCCCAACCACATCGATCCGCTTTGCCAACACTTCGCCTTTGAGGCCAAGCTCGCGGAGCGCGGTCCTCAGGAAGGCGGCTTTTCTTTGGTCGCTTTCGATCATCGCAACTCTGGCATTGGGCGCGAACTGAGCGGCAAGCGCAGCCACAACGACCCCGGGGAGCCCACCGCCGCTGCCGATATCCAGCCAGAGCGAAAAGCCTCTTGGCGCAAGATCGTAAATTTGAACGGAATCAAGTATGTGGCGATCCCAGACGTCTTGAGCCGACCCCTTCGATATAAGGTTTATCTTCTGCGTCCATTTTTGAAGCAGGTCCGAGAAGGTGAGAAGGCGGTTCTCTGTTTCACGTGAAACATTCCTCTCCGCCAGGAAAGGATCCTGCGCCAGCGTCATGCGCTTCGCGCCTTTTCGAACCTGCGAATACGGGCAAGCAGAAGCATGATCGCGGCCGGCGTCATGCCCTCGACCCGAGCGGCCTGCGCGATTGTTGTTGGGCGAATTATGTCGAGCTTCGAAGACAGTTCGTTCGAGAGGCCGTCAATTTCACCAAAGATCAGATTCGGCGGAATCGCGATCAGCTCGTCGCGCTGCATCGTGGCAATATCGCGATCCTGACGAACGACATAATTCGCATAGAGCGCGTCACGCTTAATCTGTTCTTGAATCCGGCGATCCAGATCTCGAGATTCCGGCGCAATTTCATAAAGTTGCGGGAAATCAAAGTCGGCCAACTGCATCGCCTCCAACGCGGTTCTGTTTTGACCGTCCGGATTCAAATTGGCGCCGGTGCCGGCGATTTGGCGCGCGGTCAGGGTGATCTGGCCCAGGCTCTCTTTGGCGGCGCCGATTGCGCTCATTTTCTCGGAAAACGCGTGCCAGCGCTCTTCATGGACCAGATCAAGCTCGTGCCCAAGCTGGGTCAGCCTTTGGTCTGCATTGTCCGCCCGCAGAGACAGGCGGAACTCGGCCCGCGAGGTAAACATCCGGTATGGCTCGGAAACACCGCGGGTAACAAGATCGTCAATCATCACGCCGATGTAGGAATTTGTCCGGCTAAAAGCCGACGGTTCTTTACCTGTTGCAAGCCGGGCCGCATTGAGGCCCGCGACAAGCCCCTGCGCTGCGGCCTCTTCGTAGCCTGTGGTTCCGTTGATCTGCCCCGCCAAATAAAGCCCAGGAACATCGCGCAGCGCGAGGCTCTGGGTCAGGGCGCGGGGATCAACATAATCGTACTCAATCGCATAGCCCGGCTGAAGAATATCAACCTTTTCAAGCCCCTTGATCGATCGGACATAGGCCTCTTGAACGTCGATCGGCAGAGAGGTCGATATTCCGTTGGGATAGATCGTGTGGTCGTCAAGCCCCTCCGGCTCGAGGAAAACCTGATGGGAAGACTTGTCGCCAAACCGAACGATCTTGTCTTCAATCGACGGACAGTACCTTGGTCCAACCCCTTCAATGTGCCCACCATACATGGCCGAACGGCTCAAGTTATCACGGATGATGTCGTGCGTGTCTTGATTGGTGTGCGTGATGCCACAAGAGATCTGCCGGGCGGCCGGTTTGCTCGACAAGAACGAAAACATCGTCGGGTCGTCATCTCCGGGCTGCATTTCCAGACCCGACCAATCAATCGTGCGTCCATCAAGTCGCGGCGGCGTACCGGTTTTCAGGCGCCCAAGCGGCAAGCCAAAGCTATCCAGCCGCTCAGCCATCTTTACCGACGGCCTATCGCCCATGCGCCCGCCCGGGCGGGAAACATCGCCAATATGGATGATCCCGCGCAGGAAGGTCCCCGTTGTCAGAACAACCGCACCGGCGGAGATTTCCGAACCATCCGCGAGGATCGCGCCGACAACCCGATCACCCTCCATCATAAGGTCTGTGGCTTCGCCCTCGATGACAGACAGGTTCTCTGTCTTTTCCGTCAGAGCAAGCATCTCACGACGATAGATCGCACGGTCCGCCTGTGCCCTCGGCCCCTGAACGGCAGGCCCCTTTTTGCGATTTAGAAGGCGAAATTGGATGCCAGCAAGGTCGGCAACACGCCCCATGACTCCATCAAGGGCGTCGATCTCGCGGACGAGATGGCCCTTGCCAAGCCCGCCAATCGCGGGATTGCACGACATGACACCAATGCCTTCCCGCTTGAGTGTGACAAGGCAGGTCCGCGCGCCCGTGCGGGCAGACGCATGGGCTGCCTCGGTTCCGGCATGGCCGCCCCCAACAACAACGACATCGAATTCGCGATGTTTCACGTGAAACACTCCTTACTTCCCGATACAGAAACTCGAGAAGATTTCATCCAGCAAGTCTTCCACATCTACCCGCCCCACCAGCATGTCAACGGCCCTGATGGCGCTTCGAAGCTCTTCGGCCACGAGGTCGGGCATCTCGGCACCGCCGCGAATCTGCGCCTCGCTCGCCTCAAGATAGCCAAGGCTGCGCAAAAGCGCATCCCGGTGCCTTTCTCGCATGGCAACCCCAACCGACTGCGTCCGCTCCAGCAGGCGATCTTGGACAAGCGCGACGAGGCGATCAATCCCTTCACCCGTCTTGCTGGAAATCCCAAGCCCGTCCCGCGGAAAAGCGTCGATCTTGGCGCCAACAACAATGTCACCCTCGGCCAGATCTAGGTCAGGATTCTCGTCAGGCAACAACATATAGATTCGTAGATCTGCAGCCGCGGCTCGCTGCCGTGCCCGCTCAATTCCGATTCCTTCAACATGATCTTCGGTCTCCCGCAGGCCGGCCGTATCCAAAAGCGTCACAGGAAGCCCGCCCAGATCCATCCGGACCTCGATCACATCCCGCGTCGTCCCCGCATACTCGGAGGTAATCGCCGCCTCCCGCCCGGCAAGCCGGTTCAGCAGAGTCGACTTGCCAACATTCGGCGCCCCGACAATCGCAACCTCAAAGCCATCCCGGATGCGCTCGGCAATTTTGACGCCCTCGGCCTCGAGCCGCATCTCCGCGCCAACCCGCCCCAAAATCTCGCTCACCTCGGGATAGACATCGACAGGCACGTCTTCATCCGCGAAATCAATCGTCGCCTCGACAAGCGCCGCCGCCCGGATAAGTCCGGTCCGCCAGCGCTCCGCCTTCTCGCCCAAAGCGCCTGAAAGCACACGCATGGCCTGGCGTCGCTGTGCTTCGGTCTCGGCATCAATCAGATCAGCAAGCCCCTCAACCTGTGCCAGATCCAGTCGGCCATTCTCCATTGCCCTGCGGGTGAACTCTCCAGCCTCGGCGTGGCGCAGTCCGGGTTGCGCCACCAGCTCCGCCAACACGCTTTTTTGAACCGCCGGGCTCCCGTGAAGGTGCAGCTCAACCACGTCTTCGCCGGTGAAGCTGTGTCCCCCGCTGAACCCGAGCACCAGCGCCTCATCGAGAACAGCCCCATCGCCTCCCCGAAGTTTGCGCAACACACGCCCATCCGACGGAACCACACCACAAAGCGCGCCCGCTGCCGCGAAGGCTTCAGGCCCGGAAATCCGGATGATCGCAACGCCCGCTTTGCCCGCCGCCGTCGCCAGCGCGAATATCGTGTCCATCTTCATAAGCCGTTGAAAAGGCTGCGTTTAGGTGTTCATCGAGTCGAAGAAATCAGAGTTTGTCTTCGTCTGCTTAAGCTTGGAAATGAGGAATTCGATGGCATCGGTCGTACCCATCGGATTGAGGATCCGGCGCAGGACAAACGTCTTTTGTAGATCGATCTTATCCACCAGAAGATCTTCCTTCCGGGTGCCCGACTTGAGGATGTCCATCGCCGGGAACACGCGCTTGTCTGCCACCTTGCGGTCGAGCACGATCTCCGAGTTGCCTGTGCCTTTGAATTCCTCAAAGATCACCTCGTCCATCCGGCTGCCGGTATCAATCAGCGCGGTGGCGATGATGGTGAGCGAGCCGCCTTCTTCGATATTCCGCGCCGCACCAAAGAACCGCTTGGGCCGCTGCAGGGCGTTGGCGTCGACACCACCGGTCAAGACCTTGCCAGACGACGGCACGGTCGTGTTGTAGGCGCGGCCAAGGCGGGTGATCGAATCGAGCAGGATCACAACATCCCGCTTGTGCTCGACAAGCCGCTTGGCCTTCTCGATCACCATCTCGGCCACAGCAACGTGCCGCGAGGCTGGCTCGTCAAAGGTCGAGGACACAACCTCGCCCTTAACGCTTCGCTGCATGTCGGTCACCTCTTCCGGCCGCTCGTCAATCAGCAGAACGATCAGATAACACTCGGGATGATTGGTCGCGATGGAATGGGCGATATTCTGCAACAAGACGGTCTTGCCCGTGCGGGGCGGCGCAACGATCAGGCCACGCTGGCCTTTGCCGATCGGAGCCACGAGATCGATGATCCGAGCGGAACGATCCTTCAGCGTGGGATCTTCCTCGATTTCCATCTTGAGGCGCTCGTCAGGATAAAGCGGTGTCAGGTTATCAAAGGCCACCTTGTGCCGCGCGCGCTCGGGATCTTCAAAGTTGATCGACTCGACCGCCACCAGAGCAAAATAGCGCTCGCTGTCATTCGGTTCCTTGATCACACCCTCGACGGTATCGCCTGTCCGAAGCGAATACTGACGGATCATCTCGGGGCTGACATAAATATCATCCGGACCCGGAAGATAGTTTGCCTCGGGCGAGCGCAGGAAGCCAAAGCCATCCTGCAGAACCTCGAGAACCCCATCGCCACCGATAACCCAATCCTCATCCGCACGTTCGCGCAGGATCGAGAACATCATATCCCCCTTGCGCATGGTCGAGGCGTTCTCGATCTCGAGCTCTTCGGCCATCGCCAAAAGGTCTTTGGGGCTCTTGGCTTTCAGGTCAGCAAGGTTCAGTCGATGCGGATGCATGGGTCAAAGCTCTCCCGACCCTCTATCTGGGGTCGTGTCTGGTCATGTAATCGGAATAATCCCTGCCGGACGGCGGGCCCACATCCCTTAGGCTGCAAAGCCTCCCGAGTCAATTCCGGCGCTAGAACTTGAGGATCACCGCAAAGACGATGAGCAGCATCAGAACCGTCGGAACCTCATTGACCATCCGATAGGTCCGCCCCGTACGGGTGTTCCTGCCTTCAGCAAACTCACGCCGCCGCAGCGCCAGCCAGTAATGCGCATAGGTCATCCCGATCACCGATCCCGCCTTGACCCAGGGCCAAACAGACGACCAGTCAATCACCCCTGGCGTCAGAACCAGAAGCAACCCAAAGAGCCACGAGGCAATCATTGCCGGCCGCATGATCAAGTAGAGAAGTTTGTGCTCCATGATCTGAAAGGTCTGATCCAACTCAGACCCAACCGAAGCTTTCTCAGCATGATAAACAAACAGCCTAGGCAGATAGAACATCCCCGCCATCCAGGAAATCACCGACACAATGTGCAGGGCTTTGGTCCAGGGATAGATCGTGCTGAGCAGGTCCGACATGACGCCTCCGTTCATCCTTCAATTCTTAATAGATATAAAGAAAAGATTGATGATGATGTATTGCGGTGGATAAGCAGGGTTTCAAGGACTATCCACAGAAACATCCCGACCTGCCTGAAGCTCAGTATAGCCATATGAGCCCAGAATAAATAATATTTAATAAGACGTTACCGAAATATTAGTCATACATTCCCAAGCGCACGCAAACCTGCCCCCGGATATACACAAAGCCAAGTTTTCCTTATCCCCTGTGGATCAGAGCTTGGCAAATCCCCCAGTCTTGACCAGATATCCCACTTGACAGAGGGTCGCTCCGGAATTGCGGCAACGGCCCCAGAGTCGCCCAAAGAGCTACACGCGGGTTATCCACATGACTGTCCAGATCATCCTCGCCTCCGGTTCCGAGATCCGCGCCGCGCTTCTGCGGAACGCTGGTGTGCCGATCACGATTGAAAAGCCACGCGTCGATGAAGAGCTGATCCGCGAAGCGCTCCTGGCCGAAGGCGCCACCCCGCGCGACGTGGCCGACGCGCTGGCCGAAAGCAAGGCCCGCAAGATCGCCGAGAAGAACCCCGAGGCCTGGGTGATCGGCTGTGATCAGGTTCTGTCCTTCAAGGGCCAGCTCCCGTCCAAACCCGAAACCCCCGCCGATGCGCGCACCCAACTTGCCGCCATGCGCGGGCAGACCCACAAGCTCCTCTCCGCGGTTGTCCTCTATGCCGAAGGCAAACCCGTCTGGCGACACGTCGGCGAGGTTCGCATGACCATGCATGATATCTCCGATGCCTACCTCGATGACTATGTCGCCCGAAACTGGGAGAGCATCCGCCACGCGGTCGGCGCGTATAAACTCGAAGAGGAAGGCGCGCGTCTCTTCTCCAAGGTCGAGGGAGATTATTTCACCGTCCTCGGCCTGCCGCTTCTTGAACTCTTGTCATACCTCTCGCTTCGCGGGAAACTCGCTTCATGAGCCTGCACCGTATTCCCCTCGCCGGCGTTATCGGCAGCCCGATCGCCCACTCCAAATCGCCCCGCCTGCACCGCCACTGGCTGGCGAAATATGGTATCGCGGGCGACTATGTGCCTCTCCACGTCGAAAAAGACGATCTGCGCGAGGTGCTCCGTTCCCTGCCCAAGATGGGCTTTGTCGGTGCAAATGTGACGATCCCCCACAAGGTCGCCGTGCTCGAGATCGCCGATCAGGTCTCCGATCGTGCCACCCTGATTGGCGCGGCAAATACCCTGATCTTCCACGAAGATGGAAAGATTATCGCCGATAATACAGATGGTTACGGGTTTCTGGCTAACCTGAAACAGGGCGCCCCCGGTTGGCGGCCAGATCTCGGCCCCGCTGCCGTTCTGGGCGCAGGCGGCGCGGCGCGGGCGGTGATCGTCTCGCTTCTCGATGCGGGCGCGCCCGAGATCCTGCTCGCCAACCGCACGCGCACCAAGGCCGATGTCCTCCGCTCCGAATTTGGTTCGCGGGTGCGGGTTTTCGAATGGGTGCAGGCCGGCAATATGATCGAAGCCGCAACGACCGTGGTCAACACCACCTCCCTCGGCATGGTCGGCTCGCCCGAGCTGCGCGTGCCACTCGACGGGCTTCAGCCGCGAACGGTCGTGACAGACCTCGTCTACAACCCCCTCCGTACCCACCTTCTCGACGAGGCCGAGAAAGCCGGTTGCACCGTCGTCGACGGCCTCGGGATGCTCCTGCACCAAGGCGTCCCCGGTTTCGAGCGCTGGTTCGGCGTCCGCCCCGAGGTCGATCAGGCCACGCGCGACGCGGTCTTGGCATGACTTGGCTTCTCGGCCTGACCGGCTCGATCGGCATGGGCAAATCCACCACGGCCCAGATGTTCCGCGACGAAGGCATCCCCGTCTGGGACGCCGATGCCGCCGTTCATCGCCTATATGACCGCGGCGGCGCGGCTGTTGGGCCGGTGGGAGCTGCCTTCCCCGAGGCGGTCGTGGATGGGGTCATCTCCCGCGACGCGCTCAAAAAGATTATCGCAGCCGATCCCGCTGCGCTGGGCCGCCTCGAACAGATCGTCCACCCCCTTGTCGCCAAGGATCGCGCCGCCTTTGTCGCCGCCAACCCTGCGCCCCTGATCGTGGTCGATATACCGCTTCTGTACGAAACAGGAGCAGAGACATGGCTCGATTCGGTTCTCGTGGTCTCCGCTAGCGAGGAAGCCCAGCGCGCCCGCGTTCTGGCCCGCCCCGGCATGACAGAGGCGCAGTTCGGGGCCATCCTGTCGCGGCAGATGCCCGACGCCGAAAAGCGCCGCCGCGCGGATCACCTGATCGAAACGACCACACTGAATGAGGCCCGCGCCAAGGTCCGCGCCCTGATAGCAGAACTGAAAGATAAAACCGATGCGTGAGATCGTCCTCGACACCGAAACCACCGGATTCGAGCCCGCCGAGGGCGACCGGATCGTGGAAATCGGGGCGGTCGAACTGATCGGCCACATCCCCACGGGCCGCACCTATCACCAATATATCAACCCCAAACGGTCGATGCCGAAAGAGGCCTTCGAGGTTCACGGGCTGGGCGACGAGTTTCTGTCCGACAAGCCGGTGTTTGCCGATATCGCCAGCGCTTTTCTTGATTTCATCGGCGACGCGCAACTGGTGATCCACAACGCCAGCTTCGACATGAAATTCCTCAACGCCGAGCTTTCGTGGGTCAACCTGCCCCTGATCGCGATGGAGCGCGCCCTCGACACGCTCGCCATCGCCCGCCGCCGCTTTCCGGGCTCGCCCGCCTCGCTCGATGCCCTCTGCCGCCGCTTCGGGATCGACAATTCCGCGCGGACGCTGCACGGCGCCCTTCTCGACAGTGAAATCCTTGCCGATGTCTATCTCGAGCTGATCGGCGGCCGTCAGCCCGACTTTGCCCTTTCGGCCAGCCAAGCCCAATCCGGCCAGAGCGCCACCGCAGACGACTGGCGCCCGCGCCCGCGTCCCGCGGCGCTTGCCTCGCGGCTCACAAATGAAGAAGCCGCCGCCCACGCAGCCTTTGTCGAGGCGATGGGCGACGGCGCACTTTGGAAGAAGTTGCCCTAGTTGACCGGAGCGTTCTGCGCTTCGACGCGGCGGGCAAGCTCGTTGCGATAAAGCGCAAGGAAGTCGATCGTATCAAGATTAACCGGCGGGAAGCCGCCATCCGAGGTGATATCGCTGACGATGCGGCGCAGGAACGGGAAGGTCATGCGCGGGCATTCGATCATCAGATAGGGGTGCATCTGCTCTTCCGGCAGCCCCTCGATGTGGAACACGCCGACATAGTCGATCTCGAGCACGAACAGCGTATCGCCCGTCGATTTCGATTTGTTGGTGACGTTGAGCTTGGTCACCACCTCATACTGGTGGTCTGCGCTGCGCTTGCGCGCATCAAGACTGACCTTGACGGTCATTTCCGGCTGAAGCTCGCCCTGAATGCCCTTTTGCGAGAGGATGTTCTCGAAGGAAATATCGCGAATGAACTGGGCAAGCGCCTTGCTTACCAGCTTCGGTGCCTCTGCGGGCTTGGCGTCTGTTTCGTTGGCTTCGGCCATTTTGGCGGCTCCCTAAAATAAAATCCTGCTGTTCCTATCAGCCCCCGCGCCGGGCCTCAATGCCTACTGGTTCTTGGTCCAGCCAGACGGGCCCCGCGAGGGATCTTGCGGCTCGTCCCGCAGCTCTTCAAATTCGCCGTCGATTGTTGTCCCGGAATAGCCCTGGCCGGGATACGAGCGTTGCTGAGCGCCCCCCATCTGAAAGCTCGCGACAGAGACCCGCGAGCGCAGCCAGCGATAGACCGCATGGCGCACGCCCGGCACCAAAAGGGCTAGGCCGCAGGCATCTGTGAAAAAGCCGGGGGTCAAGAGAAGGGCCCCGGCGAAAAGGATCATTGCGCCGTTGGCAAGGGGCTCGGTCGGGTCGCTCAGTTCGGAAAAGCTCTGCCGCAGGCGGCCAAGCTCTCGCGCACCTTGCGAGCGCACGAGGTAAGAGCCTGCCATCGCTGTCAACAGAACGATCGCCAAGGTCGGCCAAAGGCCGATCAAGCCCCCAACCTGGATGAAGAGCGCGATCTCGATCATCGGAACCGCGACGAATGCCAGCAAAAGCCACATGGTTGCGACAATTCCTTTCCTTGCCGAAGGTAGACTTGGCTCCACCCCTCACCTACATAAGTGCCAACACTAGGGGATTCAAAGCCCCCGCTCCTTTATGAGGTCTTGATGAACTCTCCTATCATTCAGCTGATCGTCTTGGCAGGCATCGCCGTTTTCCTGGTTCTGCGCTTGCGTGGCGTGCTTGGAACGCGCGAAGGCTTTGAAAAGCCGCCCGCGCCCCTTCCGGCAAACGAGTCGGCCAAGCGGCGCGGCCTTGAGGTCATCGAAGGCGGGCCTGACCACGACATCATTGATCATGTGGCCGAAGACAGCGATAGCGCCAAAGCGATCGCCCGGATGAAGGCCATCGACCGCAGCTTTAACGTCGGCGAATTTCTCAAAGGCGCCCGGTCTGCCTATGAGATGATCCTCATGGCCTTTGAACGTGGCGAGCTTGCCTCGGTCAAACCCTTCCTGTCGCAAGAGATCTACCTCGCCTTCCTTGAGGTGATCGAGGGCCGCAAGGAAAAGGGCCTGACCATCGACGCCAATTTCGTCGGCCTCGCCGAAATCGCGATCCATGAGGTTGAGTTTGATGAAACCTCGCGAGAGGCGGATGTTTCGATCCGGTTTGTGGGCGAGTTGACTTCGGTCGTGCGCGACGCAGGCGGCGAGATCGTCGAAGGCAGCCTCAACGAGATCAAGCGCCAGAAGGATATCTGGACCTTCTCGCGCGTTATGGGCAGCGACGATCCCAACTGGCAGCTTGTCGCCACCGGCGAATAAGCCCGATGCGGCGGAAGAGACAGCTTTCTTCCGAAGAGCGGGCTCTTTGGGATCTGGTCGCCCAGCGCACCACCCCCATGCACAACCGCCCCGTTCGGCACGATCCCGCGCCGGCCCCCAAGCCCTCGGTCCGCGACGCGATCCTGCCCGAGCCTGCGGCGATCCCCGCTTTCCGCGTGGGCCAAAAAGCCAGCCCGCATCGCCCGAATGATCTGGCCGCGCCGGTCGCGGTGGAGCTTGGCCAAGCGCCCCTTCAGATGGACAAACGCGCGCATGGCAAGCTGACCAAAGGCCGGATCGAGCCTGAGGGCCGGATCGACCTGCACGGGCTTACCCTGTCCGAGGCGCACCCCGAGCTGATCTCTTTCATCCTCTCGGCCCACGCCAGCGGCAAGCGTCTTGTTCTGGTGATCACCGGCAAGGGCAAAGACCGCGACGAAGGCGGCCCGATTCCAACGCGCCTTGGCGTCTTGCGCCATCAGGTTCCCCAGTGGCTCCGCCTGCCGCCCTTGATGCAGGCCGTGCTTCAGGTCGTCCCTGCCCATATCCGCCACGGCGGGCATGGGGCCTATTACGTTTATCTAAGGCGCGGCCGGTAGGCGGGCCGCCGCATTGCGGAGCGGCGCAACCATCGCGCCCGAGGCCAAAACAAAGATCGCCGCATAGGCCCAAAGCTGGGCCGGAAACGGGTATCCCAGATCGATCAGCCATCCGGTCAGACCCGGCCCGATTGCCGACCCCAAGACCATCATCGACACCACGGTCGATTTGATCGCCCCGATATGCCGCGTGCCAAAGAATTGCGCCCAGCAGGCGGCGGGGATGGTCGATTGCCCACCCCCTGAAACCCCCATCAGAATTATCCCGATCGCTGACCACCAAACCAGATCGGCATGAGCGTGGGCCAAAAAGCCGATGGCGAAGGGCAACAAATAGAACGGCAACAGCCGGACGACCCCCCAACGATCAATCGCCCAACCAAACACCTGTGTCGAAACAACGAGCGCAAGCGTACCGAGCGGGAAAACCGCGACGAGCGACAGATGATCCCAGCCTTTGACCTCGGCGAAATGAACCTGATGAAACCAGAAGGCCGTGCTGAATGCCGGCATCAACATCATGGCCAGAGAAAGGGCCCAAAACAGCGGTGATCTGAGCGCCTCCAACCGGGTCCAATGCCGTCCGTCCAAACCGGCCGAGGTGTGATCCTCGGACGCGGCAAGCGGGGTTCGCTCCAGCCGCAAGAGCCCGATCAGCACCGGCAGCATAAGAAGGCAAAACACCCCCGCGCCGATCCAGAGCGTGTGCCAGTCGACATGGCGCTTGAGCCAGACAAACGTCAGCGGCAGCGTTGCCTCTCCGAGCGAAAAGCCAAGCGCGGCAATGGCCAAGGCCCGCCCGCGGGTTGCCACGAACCATCGCGCCATCGCCACGACCGAAACGGTGCTGGTCATGCCCTGTCCGAAAAAGCGAAGCGCGAGGATGACAAAGGGCAGGGCGGCTGCCCATGGATTGAGCGCCATCGCAAAACAGGCCAAGGCCAGAAGGCCGACGACTGCGGTTCCCAAAACACGCACCCGCAGCCTGTCGGTCAGCCCGCCCGCCAGCAGCATCAAGACAGCCGAGGCGCCGGTGCCAAGGGTATAGATCCCGCCCCACTCGCCGTTTGTCAGGCCGAATGCTGCGCGGATCTCGCCGCCAAAGATCGAAATGAAGAAGGTTTGCCCAAAGGACGACAGGAACGACAAAAGCACGCCCGCCAGAAGGAAGGGCGCATTTTCACGCAGGAAACGAACGAAGGGCATTCAGGGCGTTCCTTTTGGATCGGCCCTTTATGGCGCAGGAACGCCGCCAAGCCAGCCCTAAAGAACGTAGCGCCCCAGATCCGGCGACCGACTGAGCTCGCCCAGGTGCTTCTCAACAAATGCGGCATCGACCGTGACCGCCTCGCCGGCGCGATCCGGCGCGGTAAAGCTCAGATCCTCGAAAACACGCTCCATCACGGTATAAAGCCGCCTTGCGCCGATATTCTCGACCGTCTGGTTCACCTCGGCGGCGATTTTGGCAAGTGCTGCGATGCCGTCGTCGGTAAAGCTCACCTCGACGCTTTCGGTCCCCATCAGGGCCGAATACTGCCGCGTGAGCGCGTTATCCGTCTCGGTCAGGATGCGGACGAAATCCTCTTCGGTCAGCGCGCGCAGCTCGACACGGATCGGCAAGCGACCCTGAAGCTCGGGCAAAAGGTCCGAAGGTTTGGCGATATGGAAGGCGCCAGAGGCGATGAAGAGGATGTGGTCGGTCTTGACCGGCCCGTGCTTGGTCGAAACGGTCGTGCCTTCGATCAGCGGAAGAAGATCGCGCTGGACGCCCTCGCGGCTCACATCCGCGCCGCGCGTCTCGGCGCGGGCGCAGACCTTGTCGATCTCATCTAGAAAAACGATGCCGTTCTGCTCGACCGCCTCAAGCGCTGTGCGCTTCACGGCCTCATCGTCAAGCAGCTTGTCGGCTTCTTCCCCGATGAGCACCTCATAACTTTCTGCAACGGTAAGCTTTTTGCGGGTCGTGCGCTGGAAGGCTTTGCCGAAGATATCGCCAAGGTTCATCATCCCCGGCATCCCGCCCGGCTGACCCGGAATTTCAAAGCCGCCCATCGGGTTCGACGTATCGGCCACCTCAAGCTCGATCACCGTGTTATCAAGCTCGCCCGACCGCAGCTTTTTGCGAAACGCCTCGCGTGTGCCTTCGCGGGCGTCTGTTCCGGCGATGGCGGTGATGACGCGATCCTCTGCAGATTGCTCGGCCGCGGCTTT
>JAHEBR010000017.1 GCA_024642185.1 Marivivens sp.
TCGGCTCGGTTGTTGAGCCATCGCCCCGTTTCCTGTCGTTTTGCCGAACCAATCTCCCTCAGCGCTGCGCCGTAGGACCGAAGTCGATCAGCAGGAGCAAAGAGTAGCTTAATTAACGCCAGATCCTGTCCAACGATTGGGGAGTAGCTCAGCTCTAGAGAAATGGTATCTCGTAGTCATTCGCACGTTGGATGTAGGTGACAATTGACGTCCCATATGGGTCACGCAAATCCATTTGGCCGCCCGAGGCAATAAAATCCTTCAAAGCACCGGCCCCGAGCAGGTGACTCGCAGCCAGCATTCCGCTCGCAGTTAGAGTAACCTGACCCACCTTCTTGCCCGCGTAGCCGTCAATTGAATGCATCTCGATGTACGACCACATCACCCGAAGCCAATCTTGCATCAGGCGGTCTTGAACATCGGGGTTGGCGAGAAAATCATCCTTTGAGCGTATACCATATTTGCCGGTCCAGCCTCCGCCGAAGTCATTGTCATAGGGATCACGATCGCGGCGAACCAAGCCAAGATCGATCAAGGCGGCCTCGCCGAATTGGTAGGCGCCCAGAAAATTCAGGGTGTTTACCGCATGATAATCGCCCCCGGATTCCAAGAGCCTCATAGTGACAAGAAACGCTGCAAATGTATTCATCGCTCTAGCCTGACATATTGCCGCCGGACCGTTCCTTGGTTCTCGAAAGGCACGATTAGCGGTTGGTACTGGTCGTCGTTTCTGGAGCTGGATCGCTTGTATAGCCTTTGTATTGGCATCGGCGATCGTACGGCAAGTCTGGGGCATTTCTTAGACATCTGGGAGATCGGTCTAGCTCCGGTTTTGAAAGTTGGTTTCGGGCAATTTGGCGTCGCCGGTACGAGCGAGTTTCTGCCAACCGCGCATCTGACCCTTGATCGCGTGCAGGATCGAGCGAAAGGACGAGATGTAAAGCAGTTGCCGATAACCAAACCTTAACAGCGGCACCAGCGGCACTAGCCGCCAATCACCTTTGCCGTCGAACCAAAACGCCGCCACAACCAGGCTCGCGTCGGCAAGAACGATAAGAAGCAGAGAGCCGACAAAGAATGGTGAAATTTCCAGGACCGCCGCTGTGTCGCCGAGCCAAAGGTGGATGACGCCATCGACGACCAGAAGCACCAAGAACCCATCTACGATAGGAAATACCACGCTTGAGGTGACTCGGAACCACAAGGCATCGATAATCGAGATTATACCGACGCTGCGTCCTTCGATGATACTTCGCGCGTGTTTGCGTGAAACCTGAAGCATCCCCAAAGACCAACGCAGCCGTTGCTTGAGGAACGCAGATGCGGTTTCGGGCACCTCGGTGTAGGAGACTGCCTCAGGTTGAAATGCCACCTTGTAGCCCGCCCTGTGGACAGCGACAGTCAAGTCCGCGTCTTCCGTAATTGTGTCACCAGAAACTAGACCGGCCTTTCTTACCGCCTCGACCCGCCACGCACCTATGGCGCCGGGAACAACTAGAATGCCATCGAATACTTCATAGGCACGGCGCATAACGCTTTGGCTGATCAAATATTCGAGCTTTTGACAGAGTGCGATAAAGTTGACCGGGTTCCCAACCTCGACGGTCCCGGCAACAGCGCCGACCCTTTCGTCCGCAAAGGGACGCATCAGATGCCCTAGGGCATTGGGATCAAGTAAAGTATCGGCGTCGACGACCACGAAAAAATCGGTTTCAATCACATCGATGGCCGCATTTTCAGCATACCACTTTCCCCGATTGGACTGGCGGATTAACGCGACCCTATTGTCGTCAAGGAAGGCTGAGCGCAGGATATCGACAGTGTCGTCAGTGGAACCGTCATCGACCACGAGCACCGAAAGGCTTGGATAGCGCGAGGCAAGAATTGATCGAATGGTTCGTTCGATGACAGTGGCCTCATTGTACGCCGGAACAATCACAGTTACCGCAGGCTCAAACGCTGGCCCGCTCCGAAAGCGATTGCGCCAAAACAGGGCCATCCCAAGAAAGGCCGGGCCTCTAAGTGCGACGACCAGCGCTAGGAGAGTAACGAAACTCTCAACGCCACGCCAACTAATGCGCAAGAATGCGTAGACCAAATCATCGCTCTTTCGCAGGGCCGAAATGACAGGCGGCTGAAGAAGGTCCCGCACTGTGCCCGCAATTCCAGGAAGGCTCCGGATAGTAATGCCATCATTTTCTATAGCCGCCAGTACTTCACCAAGCACAATTGCCGCGCTGCTCGAAGAGCCTTCCGAGAGATCGAAACGAATGATCTGGGTGACTTCAGTCAGGATCCGTTGCTGTACGAGGTCGATAAAGGGTCCGATATCCTTTGGGTCTGAAGGGGCGGTAAGTCCGATCCTGATCGGAAGCAAACCTGCCGACTGGCTTTTCCGTAGTTGGTCAAGTTCGGCGATCGACTTGATATTCTCGCCTGCAACGCCGGGCTCGCGTACGATCAGCGCGACGATACCTAAGTGATGAGCGAGCGCATGCTGGGTAAGTTTGGATCTAGCTCGGAGAAAAACCGACTTGGTGTGCGACAGGTGCGGACGAATGCGTGTCTGAAGCGCGATCGAATGGCCCTGTGCAACAATGCGTTCGATTTGATCTTCGCGGAAAAGCACATCTGCGACATCGAGAAAGAATGTGGCCTCGACAGATCTAGCCGACAGGCTGGCCAAGATGCTGTCCAAAGATTCAGGCGTTCCGACCCCGTCGAACGTAATCGCAGCCGTAGCGCGATCCGTCTGACCAATCAGGTCTATCTGCGAAGGCGCCGGGAAAGCTTCGTAGATCACGTCTTCCAGTTTGCCATCGGGCGACAGGATGGTCTTGCGTGAGCCAAGTTGGGAATCGCTCGCCAGAACCGGAAATGGCCCTTCGCCAACGACAGCGACAAAGTGCGAAAGATCCACCTCTTGCGGCAAATCAGAAAGATTGTACTCGGCCTCCCAAAAGCTTGGGTCTTCCCCCCCGATTGGCCAAAGGATGGCGCCCCTAGGTTCACCGATGGCGTCGAGCGTCCTTATTAGCGTTGCCGCGTCTGGAACCCAAAAATGTGTCGGCCGGCCCGTTTCATCAACGAGGTAAAGTTTGAGTGCGTTTTCAGAGGCGCCGAACGCTTGGCTCGCGCTCTGCTTGTAGGCCGAGAGCATTGCTTCAGGATAGGTCAGGGATTCTGAAGTAATCCATCCTGATTTCCAGACTGTCGCCCGTGTGGCGAGAGCAATCCGAAGCTTGTCAGTCGGGATATCCGCTTTGAGCCGCGCAATCTGCGTTTCGCTCCAGATGATTGGTGCTGGGGCATGAGCTGGCGACGGGCTAGCCTGTCTTAGAACAGCAACGATCCGGTCACTTTGCGCGACAACTTCGGAGTCACCCAAAAAACTGGTGTCGGCCGCCCCGATGAGGCAGGTTTGAAAGCCCCGTTCCAAAACGGTTGATCTAAGTTGGCTGACCAGTGCCAAGGCACCCCAGACAGGTGGATCGACCAAAGTGCTTAGGTCGAAGCAGATGCCCGCCACCCCTGCCCTTTGAGCTGCATCCAGTTGAGAGCCAGAAAAGAGGCCGTTCTTCTTGATGTGATCCAATAGTTCTTCGAACGCCGCCCCAGATTGTAGGGAGATGACCGACCAGAGCCTTGGGCGGTCAGCGAAGCGGTTCGAATCTCTGAAACTCTCGATTGGAAAAGAGAAAGGATCGGCGCCAGCGGAAGCGGCGGCGTTCACGCCATCTTCGGTCAGAACATGACCGGCAAAATAGACATCGTCCAACTTACCGCAGTGGAGTGCCAAAGCAGAAATAGCCGCGCGGTCTCCGGCCGGAACAAAGGCTGAAAGGCCAGAACTCGGCCGGTCCTTGAGCCAGGCATTATCCTCACATCTTGGCAATCGGCCGGTGTCCAGCTCAAGCACCGTTAACTTGGGATAAGGGTCTTGGCCGACCGCAATTTCCATTCCGATCGGCAATGAAGACCCCGTGGGTCGACTGTAATTGGTGATCCTGTAAAAAAACTCGCCAAAGACGAGGATAAATAGGATTACCACCACCAGAAGCGAGACATCAAAGAACCACCTCCGCCGCCCGCTTTTGTCGTCAAAAACCAACCGGACCGGCTTGATGTTTTCCTGATTTCTTGGCTTTAGCTCTCGCACTGATCCTCCATACCAAGGTTATGGCGTCCTTTTGCCCCAATATCTAGCGGAGCAACCCTTATATGTTAGATATAGTTTGAACTGTTTGGATCCTTGGAAGGATTGCCCCCGGGTGCCACGTTACAGCCCAAACGAAATCAGCCGCCGCCACTTGTTCTTGTCCGCGACAGCGGCAGCAATCGCGACGCGCCTCGTGGCCCAAGCCCCGAGAAGCTCGGCGACTATAGTGGTGCTTCTGGAAAACATTGATCCTCGTCTGGATACCGAGCATCTGGAAGGAATTGTAGGCGAATTCTCCTCCCGAGGAGTGCCGATAGCCATTGAAATCGGGCCGCAAATGCCGCCAGAGCAGGTCGCCGTATTGGGCTCGCTACAACTCCAAAACCCATGGCTAGTCGAATGTGCTGGCCTGTTAGAAACGGGAGCCGCTCTTCCAAGGTATTTTGCCCTTCGTACTGCGTCAGATCTCAAATCGGATCTGGCATTTCGCGGCTGGCCCAAAGAGGCAGCGATGCCTTGCTGTATCCCGACATTGCCTGTCACAGCATCCAACTCCTATGCCCTGCGCGCTGCAGGATTCAGAATTCGGATTACTCGGAATATTGGCGATCTGCTTTTGCCAACAACAATCCGACAAACGGATTGGGGGCAAATTGATGTCACGGGCGGGATCAGCAAGGCTCTGGGCTCGGACCAACCGTTGCCCAGAGCGTTTTCGATCGGTGACGATACCTTATTGAGGCTTTCGGTTTCCGCCTCTCATCGCTCCAAGGATGCGGCAAAGTGGGCCGAGGCGCTTGAAGTGCTTAATTCGAGCGGCGAAAATGTAATAGCCCGCCCTTCGGACCTGCTTGGTCTACTAGGTGGAGGAACGTCTTCCTTCCTGAGCCTGGTAGTAGATGCGGAAGGAGAACGCGGCCCCGATGGGCCAGTCGCGCAGTTCCTGACCGATCTTCAAGCTGAAGGCGTGCCCTACGGCCTGATTGCCGAGCCGGGATTGAGCAAACGAGACCCATTGGGTGTGTGCGGACCAGACAATTCGATCTCCCATGACAGTCTGTTGAGAAATTGTGTCGTGGCCGATCGTGATGAGGAACAACTTCTTCTGGCACCAGATATTCGCATCGTTCTTGTCAAACCGAGTTCTGAGGTCGCATGGACAGGGCAGCGGGATGACGGGCGTTTTCAAGTTGCCTTGGCTGAATGGACAAAAGGCGCCCTCACTGACCGTCTAGAGCGCTACCCGCTAAGTGACTATGTCATGCTGTTGCGGCCAAGTGATCTTGCCACGCCGGTACAAAGGCGCGCCATAGTTGCCCAGATTGTATCGGCAATAGCGGTTGGTCGGGTCCACGTCCGATCGATAGACGGCTACCTTGACGAGATTTTGGCACCCGACCAACAACTCAAACATCTTTGGTCAGTTCGTGAACGATTTGACCAACTGGTCTTCAACGTCCAGGTCGCTGGGAAGACTGAGGAGGAGGAGCAAAGGCTAGACGCGCTGACAGCATGGTCTTTCATCGAACGCTATACCGACAACAGCACGGGATTGTGCGCTGGAACGGTAAACTGGGGGAAGAACCTAGTCGTCGATCATAATATTACATTTTGGGATGTCGGTAGCCATATCCAAGGCATACTTTCCGCTTACAACCTCGCGATAATCCCCTTCAAGGAAGGTCAAGAGAGGCTTCAGGCTCTTGTTGCCTCGCTCCCCTTCGCGATTGTAGACGGCCGACCCATGCCGCCCTCCATCTTCAATGGGAGCACCGGAAAACCGGCAAGCGCAGAATTTGATTCTTGCGACATTGGTCGATTTCTGATCGCCCTTAGACAGGCGGTTCACAGCGGTTTGCTCGCCGAAGCAGATGCGCGCAATCTCGTTGGGTCGTGGTCACTTCCCACGGCGATACGCCAGGGGCGCATTCACGATTATCGGGCAGGCAAATGGGTGGACGCAACTTTGACGCACTGCAATCCCTACGCTTTGCGGGGATTTCGGTATTGGGGTATGGAATTTGCCAGAGCCTATCAACCGCTGTCGGAAGATCCGACAGCCGATGATCTGATGAGGCTCTACTACTCAGCCACTGACATTGGCCACTTTGGAACCGAGCCGGCGCTCTTGGACTTAATAGAGACCAATGGCGAGGCAGCGGTCAAAGAGTTAGCGAAGGTCTTGCTAACAGCGCAGATCGATTGGTTTGAAGCCACCGGACGACCCAAATGTGTCTCGGAAAGCCCGCTGAACTTTCACCCTTGGTTTGTGTTCCAAGGGTTGCGCCTTGACCGTATCCCGGAAGAATCTTGGATCATCCGCCCGAAGACAGAGAGCAAGGCTTTGGCGGCCACAGAATTCCAAAGTCAGGCCGATATTATCAGCAGCAAATCCGCGTACCTGTGGCAGGCACGCTTCCCAAATCAATACACCAACATGCTCGTTTCGCTTATCCGCGACAAAGGCCGAGCCGAAGGGAATGGGTTTGTTGCCGGATTGTTCGCCTTCGACCAGTCACCGATGGAAAACTATGGGGATCTGAATACCAACGGCATCATTCTGAAAGCGCTGGAGTATATCGGGCGCTGGCAGCGCTCCGACCTGACGTGGTAATCGAGTGGTGCTGGCATGTGTGGACGGCTCCGGTTGCGCAAGGGTTGATTTAAGCGAAGGAGATCGTTGCGGGGTGCGGGGTGCTGGCTGACAAATTCGAACAATTCTCTGTTTGCCGGCAAACACGCGAACCTATGAGGAACCAAGCAGCCGCCACTCGGCGAGAGCGGCGGCGCGGTTCAGCTTGAAGTTGGCACGGGAATAGAGGCGGCGTTCCTGATTGAAGTGGTTGAGTACAGAGGCGTGGACGGAGGCGAACTTCTGCAAGCTTCGCATCCGCCTGAAGCGGAGCATCGCTCGCTCTCGTCGCCGAAACGGGAGGTGCGAGTTCTCGGCCCGGTTGTTCAACCAGCGGCCAGTTTCCTGTCGTTTTGTCGCGCCAATCTCCCTCAACGCGGCACCATAGGAGCGTAGTCTATCCGTCACGATGATCTCGGGGCTCGTTTTAAACAGGCGAAACGGGGAACATTTGGCCTTGATCGGAGGCTAGACACTACCCTGCCCCGCCTCAGACGACGGTCGGCTGGCAAGACCAAGAATTGTCATATTTCCGACCGAATTTTAAACAGTTTGTAGAGTCTTATTCGATCAGAGGTTGCAGAAATGGGAAGTCGCATGAAAGTCCTTGCTGTCGATGATGACGTTGAGATTCTTGATGTTCTTGGGGCTGCGCTCGCCTCGCAGGGCTATTGCGATATCACGCCTTGCCTCTCAGCTGCGGAGGCACTGCGCGAGATAAACCGAAGCAACACAGGCTTCGACTGCATTTTTCTAGACATCGCCATGGTTCCGCTCGATGGGATCGAGCTATGCCGCAATATCCGAGCCCTGCCGGGCTACGAAACTGTACCGATCGTGATGTTGACAGGCAAACGCGACAAGTCGAGCATAGACGCGGCATTCTTGGCGGGCGCGACGGACTATGTGACCAAGCCGTTCGATGTGGTCGAGCTTGGGGCACGGGTCAGGGTGGCGGATGCCTTAGCCAGCGCACATAAGTCTGCGGCTTCGTCCGAGGCGCGCAGAGGCGCGCAAGTGGCAATTCCGTTCGCACCGAATTTCGATGAAATTTATCCGATCGAGGGCGCCGAGAACGTCATAGATCTCGACACCCTTGAAAACTATGTGCGGCAACTACGCAGCAGCAAGATTCAAACCGCAAACATCTTTGGCGTCCGAATTGATGACTTCGAAGACATGTTCGGGATTGGCGAGGTTTCGCAGTTTGTCGCGCTTCTTGATCAGATCGCCTCGGTCCTGTCCGAGGCGCTGTCGCGGGCCGACGGCTGTTTTCTATCCTATGCCGGCCGCGGCACCTTTGTTTGCGTCCTGCACTCTAACGACGAACTGACCCACGAGACGCTCGAGCGGTCAATCCAGGAATCCTTCGATACCCATCGGGCGCGGTTCGCCGGAGCGGCACGGCTGCCGTTGCGCGCCTTTGTCGGCGCCCCGATAACCGCGATGTCGGGCAAGACCAACTTGTCGGGCCGAACGCTGCGGGTCGCTTTCGCGCGTGTACAGGCCCGCGGAACGGCGCAGGCACTTGCCGGGGAAGAATGGCAACGCAGGTCCAGAAGCTATCGCATCTGAGCCGGCGAACAACCGACACCTTGGTTCCGCTGTTTCTCCCAATACTTGCGCCGCCCGCGCGAGTTTGCCACCATGCTTGCAATTGAGAGGAGGTCATGGGCGAAGCAGCCCCGACCTTTGGCAAGCGGCGCCCTACTTGGTCGCCTCGGGTATTGGTAGATGAGGACTTAGTTTGGTAAATTCGGGTGGTGTGCTCTCACAAAATCTATGGCGCTTCATCTATTCGTCCGTCATCTTCTTTTCCCTAACCTTGTCCTTTGTCGCTTACCTGATCGTTGAGGGCCTTATCATCGAGCGGCTCGATCTCGAGGCCCGCAACAATGTTCAGAACGAAATCAATCTTCTCGGGGTCAAACTCCAGCACAGCGTCGACAAGATCAATACAGTGTCGGCGGCTATCGTTTCAGCGATCGAGCGCGACAAGGATATCACGGAAGCGGATTTCGCAGATCTCGTGGGCGATCTTCTCACTGTGGTGCCAGAAATGCGCCACGCTGCCGCCGCGCCCGGGCTTGTCATCCGGTTTGTCCATCCCATGGAAGGTAATGCCGCTGCGATTGGGCTCGATTATCGGGATGTTCCCGCGCAACTCCTGCCGATCCGGCAGGTGATCCAGACCAATCAGTCGATTTTGGCCGGGCCGGTCGATCTGATACAAGGCGGGAAGGCGTTTGTCGGAAGGACAGCAGCCTATACACCCGACCCGGCTACAGGCGGCCGCTATTTCTGGGGGATCGTGTCGGTCGTTTTCGAGACCGACAGAATTTACCGCATGATTGGCCTCGACCGGCTATCGGCCCTCGATACTGTCATTTTCAACATGTCGGCCAGCCCCGGAGCAAATGATCGTATCCTTTTTGGGAACGCAGCCGTGCAGGAGGATAATCCGGTTACGGTGAATATACCCGTTCTTGACGGGGTATGGCGGATTGCGGCGGTGCCGCGCGGGGGATGGCGCAATTACGCCGACGAATTGACAGACTTTCGGATCCGGTTTGCCTTGGGTGGGATCCTTGTGATGCTAATCACATTGGTCGTTGTCCGAGCCTTTCGCCAGCGGAGCGAAGCCCGCGCACAACTTTTCACGGCCATTAACTCGATCCAGGATGCCTTCGCTTATTTTGACAGCAAGGATCGCTTGATCCTCTGCAACACCAAATACAGTGAATATTACAAGGAAAGCTCTCAAGCGATCCGATATGGCGCAACATTTGAAAGCATCCTGAGGTATGGGCTAGAGAGGGGCCAGTATGTGGATGCCGTCGGCCGTGAGGAGGAATGGCTTAGGGAACGGCTCGACAGTCACAGCAAGTCCGATACCAAGACCGAACAAAAGCTGGCGGACGGACGGTGGCTCAGGGTTTTGGAAACGCACACTCCCGATGGCGGGATTGTCGGTTTCAGGGTCGATATCACTGAGTTGAAGAACGCACGCGACGAGGCCGAGCGGGCCAATCGGGCGAAGTCCGATTTTCTGAATGTGATGAGCCATGAGCTGCGCACCCCGCTCACCGGGATCGGAGGTTATGCGGCATTCCTGGCGGCCCCGGAACGGCTCAGATCAGCGGGCGCTTTGCAGGACCTTTTGCGGGGCGGCAGCACTGATACCGCCGCCCTCGACCGGGCCTTTTCTGCCTTTCTGGCCGAAATGACAGGATTTGGCGCAAAAATCGGCCGATTGGCCGAGTATCTGTCTCGCCTTATCAACGATATTCTGGATCTGTCCAAGATCGATGCCGGCAAGATGATCATTGATAAGGAAGCAACAGAACTCGACAGCTTTATCGAATTGATCGTAAAGGATTTTCAGGGCGTTGCGAACGCCAAGGGGCTTGCGCTCACCTTTGAAGATGGGGCTGCGGGCGAAGTGATTCATGTCGATCCGATCCGCTTGAGGCAGATCCTCGTCAATCTTATCGGCAATGCGGTCAAGTTCACCGATGAGGGCAGCGTCAGTGTAACGACACGCCGGGTGAACGGCGCATTTGAGATCGAGGTGGCCGATACCGGCTGCGGCATAATGCGCCAGCAGCTATCGACGGTTTTCGAAGAGTTCAGCCAGATCGACAATTCGGCGACCCGTAAGGCCGGCGGGACCGGGCTTGGCCTGGCAATTGCGAGAAAGATCGCCGAATTGCACGGCGGAACCATCACGGTTGAGAGCGAAGTCAATGTCGGGAGTGTCTTTACCGTCCGCCTTCCGGCGGCCTGAATTCGCCTATGAAAGCGGCGCCGGATAAAAATGTGCAGAAGATTTGGATAACCTCCAGACTGTAAACAAAGAAGTAGATTTTGCCACAATGTTGCCCCAATATCGCGCTACGGTTGAATTCCGAGCTCCGAGAGGATCATCTGCGGCAATGACTCTGTAGATCAAGAAATTGAAAGAACTTGAGAATGCACATTCTGGCTGTGGATGACGACCCGATTATTCTGGAGATCCTGGAAGCGATCATTTCCCAGGTTCCAGATACCCAGTTGACGACCGCTTGCGGCTCCGAGCTGGCTGCAGACGCGCTGGAGAGCGCCGAGACCCCGTTTGATTGTATTCTCCTCGACATCCAGATGCCGCATAAGAACGGCATTGATCTGTGCCGCGACATTCGGTCGATGGCAGATTATCGGCTCACGCCTATCATCATGATCACCGCCATGTCGGAAAAATCCTATGTGGACGACGCTTTCGGCGCCGGCGCGACCGATTACGTCACCAAGCCTTTCGACATGACCGATGTTCAGACGCGAATTCGAATTGCGCGCCAACGCCTTTCCCGCCTCGTCGATGAAGAGCAATCGCTCTATATGTCGTCGCGCTCGGCCTATCAGGTCGAAAACGAGGGGGAAAAAGTCAACCTGCTTGCCCCGATCAGGATTTTCGATGTCGACGGGCTGGTCGAACCGAACGCTCTAGTCAACTATCTCTCGCAGCTTTCGCGGATCAACCTGTTTGGCTCTGGGGTCTTTGCGATCTCGATCCGGCGGATCGAAGAGCTGTATCATCGCTGCAACGCCTTTGAATTCGAAGCGTTAATTGCCGATGTGGCCGAGGCCATTTCAGACTGCCTCAAGCCAGAGCAATTCCTATTTTCCTATGGCGGCAATGGGACGTTCGACGTCGTTGTCCAGGGTGGTCACAAGCCGGATTTGCGGGTTTTGGTTAGCCAGATCAACCTGCAAATCCAACGCATGGATCTGCGGTATTCGGACGGAAATCCTCAAGAGCTTCGCGTGGCGGTCGGCGATTTTCTGCGCCTTGTCTGGAGGTCGAGCGGCACCATCGGCGATGTTCTGGCCGATGCCCACCGCAGCGCCGAGCGCGAAGCCGTAGATATTGAGAAGCGACTAGACGATTTCTGGTTTGTCGGGCAACAGCAAGAGGCCGGCTGATGTCGGATTTGCCGAATCTGCCCGGGCTTGAAGAGATTCGAAAGCGCTTCTTTGCCCGCTTGACTGAGAAGATTGTTCAAGTCGAAAGCGCTTGGGTGGCTCTGGAAACCCCGAATGACCCCACCACAGCCGAGCACCTACGGGCCGCCGAAGCTGTGCTTCATTCGGTGGCTGGCGCCGCGGGCACACTAGGACTGAAGGATATTGGCAATTTAGCCCGAAGCTGCGAGGAAACGATTATTGCGCTGACCCGACGCGGCGAAGGATCGAGCGCTGACCTGCGCGCGAACCTCTCTGATTTTCTTCAGATTTCGAAAGCCTCGCTTCGGTAAGGCTCGTTTCTAACCGCTTAGCTTGTTAGTTGCGGTTGTAGACTTCGATAAGTTCATCGCCTAGCGTGAGCGGATCAAACGGTTTGGCAATGACTTTCGCCGCGCCCTGAGCCATGAACTTGCCTATCTCATCTTTTTGAAGTCGGGCCGTGAAAAAGATTGCAGGTATCTCGGCAAACCCTCGCAGCTTTCTGAGATGATTCAAAGTATCGGGGCCGCTCATGCCGGGCAGCATCACGTCGATCAACAATAGATCCGGGGCGAAGGCCTCGGCTTTTTCCAGCGCTTCTTGCCCCGTCGCACATTGCAGAAGCTCAAAACCGCCAGTCATACCAAGGGCCATTTGGCAAATCTCGGTGATGTCGGGGTCGTCTTCTAGTTGGAGAACTCGGATCATGTCCCTGTATCCTTATGCGGCCGAATTTTCGGCAGTGTGTTCTTCTACGGTTTCTTGGCGAACCGGGAACTCTATCGTGAACTTCGTGCCTTGGCCCACTTTGCTGGAAACGTCAATGCGGCCGCCATGCCGTTCGATAATGGCTTTGACAATTGCCAATCCAAGCCCTGTCCCGCGTGTGCGGCTGCCGCTGTCGCGATGAGCTTGCGAGAATCGATCAAAGATGTTGGCGCACTGTGCAGGTGGGATGCCGCAACCATAGTCCTCAACCTCAATCGAGACGTGATCGACGTCAACCTTGAGGCGAAGATCAATCGTTCCACCGGGCTTCGAAAATTTCGCGGCGTTCGACATCAGGTTTGACAGCACTTGAATAGTCTTGTCACGATCGACCTCCGCGAATTTAGCGACTCCTGCGCCTTCAACCACATACTTGACGTCAAATCGTTGGGCAAACCCTTCGTTCGCGAGAACCGCCTCGGACAGCAGATCGGAAACATTGACGTATTCCAAATCAAAGGGAACCGCGCCGTCGGTGATCTTCTCGAGATCGAGTAGATCATTGACCAAATCTAAGAGACGATCTGCGTTGCGATATGCGATCTCGAGCATATTTCGCGCTTTTTCAGGGATTTCGCCGCTACCTCCTGATAGAATCAGACCGACCGACCCTTTGATAGACGTCATTGGCGTACGCAACTCGTGACTAACGTCAGAAACAAATTGCGCACGCAGCCTTTCGGCTTCGTTCCAGGCTGTCAAATCGATCATGACGATCATCAGTTGGAGCCCTTCGTCAAGCGCGTCGACCGCCTGCACGCGCAGCTCGAATTCACGGTCCTCTACATTGACCGATAGCTCTGCAATGTTGACGGTGTCATTTAGCAAATCTTCGATCGCCGCGCGGAATGCCTGACCTGTAAATCCAAGGCGCAGGTCGGCTATGGTCTTGCTCTCATAGCGAGTTTCGCCCTGCATTTCGTTAAATACACGGGCACTACGATTCATGTAGCGGATGGCCAGCGTGTCGGCGTCAACCAGCAACACCTGATCTTGTAAGGCATCGAGTGAATTGAAGATAGTTTTGTGGGTTTCGCTTTCCTTAGATTTCGTAATGTCCGTACAAACGACAAAATGTCCCTCGTGGGTGCCTGTGGCATCGGCAAAGGGCATGATTGTCGCGCTGATCCAGATCGTTTTTCCGAAAGCGTTTTCAAATCTGAGTTCGCCCTGCCAAGGATCGCCGTTTGCCGCAATCCGCAGTATCCGGTTGACCCGAAGCCTTTCGGCCTCGGGGAAAAGCTCGATCTCGGGTTTGCCGATCAGCTCGTCCAAGGGGCGCCCGAGCGCGGCCACCATCTTGTCGTTGATAAAACTGAGATTTCCGTCTCGGTCGGAAAAACAGACCATCGAATGTTCAAATAGGGCCTTTGTCGCCTGTGCGAACATATGGTTGCTGTAGTCTTGAATGCGCTCGCGGCGTCGCTCGAGAATGAGGGTGCTTACGAACAAGACCAACAGAACCGCGGTCAGCGGAATTGTGTATTGAAGGTGTTCATTGAGCCCGTCGAGGCCGAAGATCGGCGACAATTGGGTAGACGCCAGAAACGTCAGAATTACCTGCAAGGTCTGCTTTGCTGCTGTTAACGTCATCTGCCCAATTCGTCCTCCCAAGTGCACCCCCTGCGTCCAAGTTTACTGGTTTCAATGAGATCAGTGTCTGTGCTTGATTTGGTGATTTGATGCCCGAAAAAGGTCAAAATCTGGGCTCTTGCGTGAAACAATCCGCCAGCCTCGGGGGCTTTGGATCGCGGTCCGGAACCTAATTCAGGAGCGCGGAGCTTTGGTTGTCGGCATTGGCTGACACCATGAATTCCAATGAGAAAATCGTTTCGCCCTCGGCGCCGCGCCGGAAGCTCACGCTGCCGTTCATCTTCTCCATGAGCTCTTTGGTGATTTTTAGCCCAAGGCCAGTTCCGCCACTATCGCGGGTATCGGAGGAGTCAACCCGCGCAAAAGCGCTGAACAGCCGATCTTCGAATTCGCGAGGAATGCCGGCCCCTTTATTGATCACGTCGATCCGGATTCGGTTCTGCCCACTGTTCTCGATTCGAATACGGATGACACCGAAGGGCTCGGAAAATTTGCAGGCATTGGAAACAAGGTTGCTCAGACATTGATAGGCCCTGCGATGATCCGCGTGAATTGTAGCGTCCGGATCTATGCTTTCGTCACGAATGGTCACGGAAAAGTGATCGGCATACGGCAGCAGGCCAACCTTTATCTCGTCGACCAGGCGGGCGACCAGCAGTTCTTTAAAGTCAAAATGGACCATCCCCGACTGCACTGCCTCGAGATCAAGTATATCCGAGATCAGTTCGGTCAGGCGCGTTGCATTGCGGGCCAGAATGTCGAGCAAACGATTTTCTGTGGCAGTGCGATGTTCCGAAGGAAGCGAACCAAGCAGATCCGTCGCGCCTTTGATCGACGTAACAGGCGTGCGCATCTCGTGGCTGACTGTCGCGATGAGTTCGCTTTTCACCTGATCGACAAGGCGCAATTTGCTGCTGTCGAATATCTGAAGAAAATAGGTGGGGCCCTCTGCCAAGGGATCGCGAATTATACTTGCGTTGACATCGAGCCACAATGAGCGGCTCCCGGCGCGTTCCAGCTCGATCTCAGTCCGGTACGGCACATCGCCTTCGGTCTGAAGATCCATCAGCGCCTGTTTGATCCGGGGCCAATGCTCGGCAAACATCGTTGCAGGATCAGCAGCCACACCCTCGAGCCGGAAGCGCGTGTTCAAGAGCTCGTGCATGGCCCGGTTGATCTGGGTCACCCTGAACGAACGATCCAGCAGCACGTTGCAGGTTGGCGATCGGTCAAAGGCGCTTCGGAAACGTTCTTCGCTGGCTATCAGGGCCTCTTGGGCGAGCTTGGTCTCAGTGATGTCGTGCTGTGTCCCGGAGAAGTGGATTGGCTTGCCCGTTGCCTCATCAAGCGTCACCACGGCTTCGGATCGCATCCAGCGAAGGCCAAGCCCCGGGATCATCATTCGATATTCCGAAACGGATCGGTCTGCCTTGCCATCCAAGGCAAAGGTGTCAGCGCGCGCCACTTTGGGCATGTCGTCTTCTAAAACACACATCTCGAAGTGCTTCTGTGGATCGAAATTCTTTGGCGGGTTCTCAACGCCCATCATCAGTAGCCAACCGGTTGAAACAACCGACTTGTTGGTCCGCAAATCTATATCGAAAACGCCGATGGCCGAGTTGGTCATCGCGCGGTCCCATCGTTGGCGAGACTCGCGCAAGTCCAGCTGGGCGCGGTGTTCGTCGGTAACATCGTGCAGGATCAGAGTGACCCGCTCTCCCTTGTGGTCCTCCTCCCAATGGGTGCAGCCAATCTCAAGCATCCTAAGATCCTGGCCTGTCGCGCCCTGGGGGTAAGCGAGCTTTTGATGGAGCATTCGAAGATCGAGGTCAGGCAGAACTGACTTAATCACCAGACCCCGCGCGCGCGTTTCCGTCAGTTGCAGAATCTGTTGCGCCTGAGGATTGAGAAAAAGGATATGCCCCGCAGCGTCGAGTGTGACAATCCCGACCAAAGCCGTTTGCAGGATCGAATTGATCTCACGCTCACGCGTCTCAAGTTCGCGGGTGCGCTTCGCAATGATCGCCCGGTTCATTCTATTTTGAACCGTGATCATTTGAACGATTTGAGCCACGAGCAACGACACAAAAATACTCATGGCAACCTGAAACCTGGCGATAGGATTCGAGTTCTCGTATTCGAACTGAGAAGTGCTGGTGAAATTGATATCCAGATCCAAACCGTAAAACTCGATTTGCACGGTTCTGGAGAATCTTGCCGAGGCAATTTGTTCTGCGACGGATACCGCCTCTTCACTGCCTAATGTCGGTTCTGCCATCAATGTTAGAGTGATATCGCGTGCAAATAAGTCACCCACGCTTTTGAGGCTCTCGCTCAAATCAACGACCGCGGCCACCCAAGAAGATTTGTCGTCAGGTCCGGTAGAATTCGCTCGCTGGTCTACGTGAACGACGAGGAAGCTTGATGGAGCTCGTACCAGATCCTTTTGGAGCCAGAAGAGAGCCGAACCAGTCGGTGCATTTTTTTCCCGCGAAAGTGCGAGCGCATCGCCAAAGGCCGCGACTGTAGCATCAGAAATGAGAAAATCGGAGACCGGCGCCTGGCCCTCCAAGATTTCCAATTGGAACGGCAGCGCGCTCGGCTCAACCCCCAGCGGGCGGGCGGTCTTCGTGGCCGGGGTGGCTGGCATTGATCCGGCACGATCAACAGGAACAACGAGACCGATGCCCAAAAATTCTGGCAGACCCATTCCATCAAACAAGTCATCGATCATTTGGGAGGTCTGTGACTCATCGTCCAACTGTGCCAACTGAATAATTCTCTGCGCACTTGCAAGAGCGGTTCCATAGTGTTCGAAAAGATCCCGGATCTCTGTCTCGACAGAGGTCGCGGTTGTCTCGAAGACTACTTCTGCTCGCTCGGTCCACGCTCCGTTCAGCCAAGTTCTGGCCGACCACGCAACCAGCAGGACCAGAAAGAAAGCCACAACCGCCGGCCAAGTCGGCATAAGCCGGCCTATCGGTCTAATAGAAGTCATCAAAAATCACCCCTTTGCCCAGGCAACCTACACCGCAGGGTTGCATCCGCAATCTTTGTGTTTCTAATATGACAGATAGGATCGCGACATATCCCGAAATTTCGAAAATGGGATGACCTGCCAGAATTTGCCTTGGTGTCGCCTACAGATCGACATTCTTTGAGCCGTACATGCCTTTGGGCATCTCTGCCGCTGCCTCTCAACCATCGACGGAACGTGAATGCGTCTTCGACATTTGATCCTCCTGTTTACGGCCTTACTCCTGACCGCCGGTCAGGTTGGTGCGCAAACTCGGTCGCTCAAAATTCTCGTCATCGGAGATTCATTGTTCGCATGGAACCGGCTGATGAAAGGATCGGTGTCTGATTCCATCGCCCTGCAAACGGGTGCCGAAGTCGTTGATCGCTCGGTAGTCGCCAGCTTTGTCCTGACGGGTGGAATCGATCGTCAGTTCATGGACGGAGACTGGGACTGGGTCATCATGAATGGCGGGGGAAACGATCTTTGGTTCGGCTGCGGATGCCGAGCCTGCGAGGCAAGTCTGTCTAAGATGATTTCGCAAGACGGCAGAGCCGGCAAAATTCCCGACCTAATCTCCAGAATCCTCTCGACAGGTGCCAAGGTTGCCTATGTAGGCTACCTTAGAAGCCCAGAGATTGTGACTCCGATCGAACATTGCAAGGATGAGGGAGACGAACTAGAGAGCAGGATTAGAAAATTTGCCGACGCCAGTTCGACAACCCACTTTATCTCTCTGGAAGACCTGGTCCCGCCCCGCGGGCAGGGATATTTCTCATTCGATCTTATTCATCCTTCAAGAATGTCGAGCTTTCTCATTGGAAGTAGGGTCAGTGAACTTGTGGCGCCAGAGCGTTAACGGGTGCTGGCAGACGAATTCGAACTCGTCTCAGTTTGCCTCCAAACAGGCGAACCTATGCGGAACAAAGCAGCCGCCACTCGGCGAGAGCGGCCGCACGGTTCCGCTTGAAAGTTGATCGGGATGTGAGGCTGCGCTCCGAGTTGAAATGGTTGAGGACCGAGGCGTGGACAAAAGCGAACTTCTGGAGCGTTCGCATTCGGCGGAATCGGAGCATCGCCCGCTCTCGTCGTCGAAATGGTAAGTGTGAGTTCTCTGCCCGGTTGTTCAACCAGCGGCCAGTTTCCTGCCGATTGCCGGCCCCGATCTCCCTCAACGCGGCACCATAGGAGCGAAGTTTGTCGGTGACGATCACCTCAGGTCGACCATGCTTCCGCATTGCTTTCTTGAGGAATTTCAATGCGGCTTTCTTGTCTCGGGTCTTTGTGACATAGCTTTCCAGCACCTCTCCTTCATGATCGACGGCGCGCCAGAGGTAGTGACGCTCGCCATTGATTTTCACGAAAACCTCGTCGAGATGCCACTGCCAACGGCTGAACTTCAGCCCCCCGATGTGGCGCCTCCGGATCTCGGATGCGAACATCGGGCCAAACCTATGCCACCAGTAGCGGACCGTTTCGTGACTCACATCAATACCGCGTTCGTGCAGCAGATCCTCGACGTTTCGCAATGACAGCGGGAACCGCACATAGAGCATCACCGCCAAGCGGATGATCTCGGGGCTTGTCTTGAAGTACTTGAAGGGAGAGCGTTTTGTCATTCGCGGACGCTACTCGGCGTGCTGCCCAGTCTCAAGTGAAGTTCCTCTGACAGAACCCGAAAGGGTGTTTGACTGAGACCGCAGCTCAGCATGAAATCAATGAATTCTCGATTCAAACTACTCGTTTCAAATTAAGCGGCCAACCAATTTCATAAGCCGCTACGCCTTCGGCCTCGGCCAGTGTCCTGACGGCAGCCGGAATCCGCTCCGCCACGAGAACGCCATCGAGCCGTCCGTGCGCAAATTCGTCTTGCTGGCCAAGGGCGAGCAGATAATTAGCGACCTGATCCACGGCCGCAGGCCTCGCTTCGGCGCGTTTCAATTCGATGATAAGCCAGTCGCCCGTTAGCCGCTCGCGAGCGAGAATATCGATCCGACGCGAGGTGAGGCCACCGTCCACTGGGAATTCGTCTTGAACTATATCGTAGCGCTCACCCCAAGGTGTCTGCTCCCAGTTTGCAAGGATGCTGTGCTGAATAACGTATTCAGTTGTGAATCCATCGCCCTGATGAACGGTTCTGTTGAGCGCCAAAACAGAATGATCGAAATCAGACAACGCCGTCAGCGTTGGGATCACAGAGTCGCGCGCAACAACGAGGTGTCCTGAAGTCTTGTTGCGGCCCTCAAAAACGAAGGGAATGCCCTTTTCGACAAATTGCGTGTGATACTTACCGTTGAAAACGGCATGTCCGTAGTCGCCCCGACCCGCTCGAAATGTGTCGATCGCAACTGACCACTGCAGATCTGGTGCGGCTGAGAACGCCAGGTAGACGACCCCTCTCGCGTTAGGCCATCGCGCTTTGCGGAGTGGGTGATCCTCCCGGATCATACAACCCAAACCGCTTTCAAGGGCGGTCTCAATCAAACGTTCGACGGGGGCCGTCAGACGCCAGTTCCGCGCGACATACGCCTCACCACGTTGTCGGACCAGTAGGCCACCCTCTACCTCTTCTACTACGATACCGTTTGGATATGCCTGATACTCCATACCTTTCCCCGTCCTGTCAGGAAAAACCTACCCATGCCAAAATGGTTTGTCATCAGGGGTTTCGGTGGCGGAATGGGATGCGAACCTACCCCAGCAATCCGCCTGTTTACACTGGCTTCCCGAGCAACGCGTCTACCGCGTGTTCTGGCTATGTTGCCATCGATATCGTTCGGAACGCGCAATTGGGTTTTGGCGGGATTCGACCTCAGGCTATTGAAAAGTAACGCAAAAAGTGGACCGAACTGAAATGAGAGAGGTTCGCCCAAACTGAGGCTAAGGGCCATTCTGAGCCCAGCTTCGGCCAGGCAGCGCGTCTATGAGGTTCGGTCGGTTCCCGCAAACCCCTTTGATAACACGGAAAAATCCGTGCCCGTCAGGGCGGTGTCACTGGTTCGCAATGGGGATAATGGCGGAGGGGATGGGCCTGACGTCCAACCTTCTCCACCTCTCAGTCACAATTGGAGTGCCTCGTCCCAATCGAAACCACGATCACGTA
>JAHEBR010000164.1 GCA_024642185.1 Marivivens sp.
GAAAGACGGCTGTTGCAAGGCTGGATTTCAGCGGCCTTGACCGGTCCGTCGAGGTCAAGCTCGAGTTCACCCAGCACACCGGCAGCTTCAAGGCGCGGGGGGCGTTCAACACGCTTCTTTCGGGCGGTGTTCCGAAGGGAGGCGTGGTGGCGGCCTCGGGCGGCAATCACGGGGCGGCCGTCGCCTTTGCCGCCGCGCGGCTCGGCATTCCGGCAAGGATCTTCGTGCCCGAGATGGCAGGCCCCTCGAAGATCGCCCTGATCGAGCGCACCGGTGCCGATCTGACGGTTGTGCCCGGCGCCTATGCCGATGCCCTTGCCGCCGCGCTCGATTATGAGGCGGCCACGGGTGCGATGCAGGTCCATGCCTATGACGCGCCGGGAACGGTCGCGGGGCAGGGCACCTGTCTGCGCGAGTGGGAAGAACAGGGGTTAGAGGCCGATACCATCCTGATCGCCGTGGGCGGCGGGGGGCTCATTAGCGGGGCGATCGCCTGGGCGGGCCAGCGGCGCAGGATCGTGGCCGTTGAGCCCGAAACTTCTTGTGCGCTCAATGCAGCACTGGCCGCGGGCCAACCGGTCGATGTCGAGGTCTCGGGCATCGCCGCCAACGCGCTCGGGGCGCGCAAGATCGGGCAGATTTGCTTCGATCTGGCCAATGAGGCTGGCACCCCTTCTGTCCTCGTGACGAACGAGGCCATTGCCGAGGCGCAAAGGACCCTTTGGCGCGAGGCGCGGATGCTGGTCGAGCCGGGCGGGGCCTGTGCGCTTGCCGCGCTTCTGTCGGGCGCCTATCGGCCCGAGCCGGGCGAGCGGGTGGCCGTTCTTCTTTGCGGAGCGAATATCGCGCCGGATCCGCTTTCCTAATCGTCGCATTGTGCCACCGCTACCTGCCCATTATAGGGCACTGAAATCGTCAGACCGTAGAGCTTAGAGGGAACACCCATGTCCAACGCCCAACTGGAAGCCGCCATCGAAGCCGCGTGGGATGCCCGCGATGCGATCACCCCCACCACCAAGGGCGAGACCCGTGAGGCCATCGAAGACACGCTGACCGCGCTCGACAGCGGCAAGCTGCGCGTGGCCGAGCGTCTGGACGACGGCACATGGCATGTGAACCAGTGGGCCAAGAAGGCGGTGCTCCTGTCGTTCCGCCTGACCGATATGCACGAGATTTCCGGCTCGAATGGTGGTTCGAACTGGTGGGACAAGGTTCCCTCGAAATGGCAGGGCTGGGGCGAGAACGAATGGCGCGCCGCCGGTTTCCGCGCGGTGCCCGGTTCGATCGTCCGCCGCTCGGCCTATATCGCCAAGAACGTGGTGCTGATGCCGTCGTTCGTGAACATCGGCGCCTATGTCGATGAAGGCACGATGGTCGATGGCTGGGCCACCGTCGGCTCCTGCGCCCAGATCGGCAAGCATGTCCACCTTTCGGGCGGTGTCGGTATCGGCGGCGTTCTGGAGCCGATGCAGGCGGGCCCGACCATCATCGAAGACAACTGCTTTATCGGCGCGCGCTCCGAGGTCGTCGAAGGCTGCATCATCCGCGAGGGCTCGGTCCTTGGCATGGGCGTGTTCATCGGCAAATCGACCAAGATCGTCGACCGCGAGACCGGCGAAGTCATGTATGGCGAAGTGCCGCCCTATTCGGTGGTTGTCGCGGGCTCGATGCCCTCGAAAGGCGGCGTGAACCTCTATTGCGCCGTGATCGTCAAACGCGTCGACGCCCAGACCCGTTCCAAGACCGGGATCAACGATCTTCTCCGCGACTAAAGTCCTACGGCTCCGGTTCTCCCGGAGCCGCCTACTTTCTTCCATGTCTGTGTCGCAGATCAAGGCGCGTCCGAGCGGACGGGTCTAGAATTCACGTGGGGAAAAGCCCCGTGTATTTGGAGGAAGTAATATGAAGTTAAAGACACTGATTGCGGCAACAGCCGCCTTGTTGCCAACCCTTGGATTCGCCGAAGGCGATCTGTCGCGTGCCAACGTGATCGATCTGCCGATGGAGATGGGAACCGACGACAACGGCAACATGTACTTCAAGCCGAACCACTTCGATCTGGTGACGGGTCAGGCCTACGTCTTGGTCATGACCAACATCGACGAATACAAGCACGAGTTGTCTTTGAACGAGGCTCTTGAGAAGTTGTTCATCCGGAAGGTCGAGATCTCGACTCCCGATGGCGAGTTGGTCGCTGAGATCAAGGGCAACATCAGAGAGGTCGAGGTTGGCCCTCATCAAACGGTCGAGTGGTTCTTTGTTCCCGTCCAGACCGGCGAGGACCTCGAAATCAGCTGCGAGATCGAAGGCCATCACGAGGCCGGAATGTTTGGAACCTTTACAATTCGTTAAGTTGTTCGGTGGCCCACTTCTCAGGTGGGCCACTGGCATTGCGAGATTTCAGAAAGCTTTGCCCTCAAAGGACCGCTGACCAAACCAAGTCATCGTGCTAGGATGCCCCCATTCATTTGGGGGGCATTCATGATCGAAATTCAGGAAATTCGGGAAGACTGGCAGGCCGCCGAGGCGGAGAAACTGGCTTGGGAATTCGTTGATTGGCTGCGCGGGCGCTATCCCGAGCTTGGGGCCGAGATCGACGACTATCTCGAGGGCCAGAAGTTTGCCGAGCGGATGAAGGATGTCCGCAAGGACTATGGCCCGCCGCGCGGCGAGGGGCTTCTGGCGATGCTTGATGGCAAGCCGGTCGGCCTTCTCCTGATGCGGGATATAGGCGATCATGCCTGCGAGATGAACCGGATGTTCGTGCGCGAGGCGGCGCGGGGGAAGGGTGTGGCCCGCCTCATGGCTGACCAGCTGATAGAGATTGCGCGGATGAAAGGCTTTGAATGGATGCGCCTCGGCGCGCTGCCGCGCCACGACGAAGCGCTGGCGCTCTACCGTTCACTTGGCTTCCGAGAAGACAAGGGGCAGAACCTTGATGGCGACACAAAGAGCGCCGTAAAGATGTCTCTCTATCTCGGCCGCCACGCCCATTGACCCTGCTAAGGCCGACGCGTATTGGCCGTGCCCATGAGCGACAAACCTAAAATCAAGAAGCCGCAGCAGGTCTATACCCTCCTTGTCGAGGTGGGCCGGCATGAAGACGACGGTCTGCCCGAGGGCAGCACCGGTGCGGCGCTGATGTGCTATGCCTCGGGCGTCGACGAGGCCGAGGCGGTGCGGGAAACCGTGGCGATCCTCAAGCAGGCCGATCTCGCGCCGCTCGATGTGTCGGGCTACGGCACGCTTGATGAGCGGCTGGCCGAGGGCCACGACATCGACGACGAGGAAAAAGAGCTGATGCAGCGGGCGCTTGAGGAAAACAGCGTGATCGTTGCCCAGATGACCCCCTTTTACGACTAGTGCGCCAGCGTCAGCGCCTCGAATCCCTTGAGTTGCGGCAGCCCCGAACCATAGGACGCCGGCACCAGTTCCGGCGGGAGGCCACGCAGGACTGAGGCTTCGAGCAGCTCCCGATTGCCTGCCATCGCCCCCGGATCAAAGCTTTCAAGCTCGGCGCCGTTGACGATGAGCGTTGAGGGCCGGTCGAGCAAAAGCTGATAGTATTTCTGGATCGTGGTCTCGGGCCCCCGGACAATCGTCCGCCCGTCCATGAGATGGCCTGCCGTCGCAGAGACCTGTTCTTCGGCGAAAAGGTATTCGACCTCGGATCCGCTTAGCCGCAGTCTTTGATCGGGCGCGACGATAAGGTCGGTATGGAGGCCATAAAAGGGGGCCCGCAGGCGAAGCGGCGCAAATCGACCCCGCGCGGGGAGATCTTGCCGACATATCCATCGAATTTGCGCGGGCTCCTTCTCTGCGGTCAGGACAGGGTCTCCGACCCGCAACGAGGCAATGGGTCGCTCGCCATGAGGCGTTGCGATTCTGGCATCCGGGCCCAGCGTCGGATTGATCCCGATCGGCTCGATTTCAGAACTGAAAGCAACCGACCGAACCTCGTGCGAGAGGGTGGTTTCGGTCGCTGCCGTGATGATCCTGTGCACATCCCGAAAGAACAGGGGAAACGGACCTTCGGCCCTCGCGTGGAATGTCGCGCCTCTTTCGGGCAGATCGACCGCCAGGCTTGCCTGGCGTGCGGGGCCATCCCAACTGTAGCGAAAGATCACGTCTTCCTCGGGCCCGCGAAATGCTGTCGGCAGATCGAAGGCCGTGCTGGAGGTGCCTTGTGCCATCAGAACCCGCATCCGCCCATCGGGCTCTGTGCAGATCGTCAGCGAGCTGGGCCAAGGCGTTCGCGCGGAATAGCGGATCAGATTGTGCCGGACCGGACGCGGCTCGTGCGCATAGTGCAAAAGGAGGGTGCCACGCGCAAGAAGCGTTGCGGGGGAGGGGCTTTGGCCTTGCGTGAAAGGCGAGAAGACAACGCCGTGCTTGTCACGCAGGGCGATCCAGTTTGATGCCACCGTGTCTTCTTTGGGGTCTTTGACCCTCATGTTCTGCCCAGCCTCGGATAGGTGTTCACAGAGGGATAGCGCAAGGGCGCGGCTTTGCGAATCCCCGATGGCGCAGTGCCGTTGTTCGGTGTCGCTCTGCCGACACAGTCGGGCACGGGGGCAATTGCATGATCGCTTTCGAGCCGCTAGCCATCAGGCAAAGGAGTGCCCACATGTCCACACCTGTCGATCCGGTCGCCCTGACCGCCGATCTTGTCCGCTGCCCTTCGGTCACGCCCGACGAAGGCGGGGCGCTCGTGCTTCTCGAGCGCGTCCTGTCCGAGGCCGGTTTCACCTGCACGCGGGTCGATCGCGGGGGCGTCAGCAATCTTTTCGCCCGCTGGGGGCGACAAGGCGCCAACCGCAGCTTCGGCTTCAACGGCCATACCGATGTCGTGCCGATCGGCAACCGCGAGGATTGGACGGTCGATCCCTTCGGGGCCGAGATCAAGGATGGTTGGCTCTATGGCCGGGGCGCGACCGACATGAAATCGGGTGTCGCCGCTTTTGCCGCCGCCGCCATTGATTTCGTGCGCGAGACCCCCCCCGATGGCGCGATCATCCTGACGATCACCGGCGATGAAGAGGGCGATGCCACCGATGGCACCACAGCACTTCTCGATTGGATGCAGGCCAACGGCGAGGCGATGACA
>JAHEBR010000018.1 GCA_024642185.1 Marivivens sp.
TGATCTCGGAGACCGAAAGCTCGGGCGCATTACCCGCCGGTTCCGGCCGCTCGTCGAAGAGGTCCATTTCGCACCCTTGTTATCCTTGCCCCCTGACCTTAGAACGCCGCCAAGCAGAGGCCAAGCGGGGGACGCGATGAATATCCTCATCCTGGGAAGCGGCGGGCGCGAACACGCCATCGCCTGGGCCGTGAAGCAAAATCCCAAATGCGACCGGCTGATCGTCGCCCCCGGAAACGCCGGGATCGCGACAATCGCCGAATGCGCCGACATCGACATTCTCGATGGCGATGCGGTGGCCGTCTTCGCCGAGGAAAACGCCGTCGATTTCGTCATCGTCGGCCCCGAAGCGCCCCTCGCGGCAGGCGTGGCCGACCGTTTGCGCGATGCCGGACTTTCAGTTTTCGGACCTTCCGCCGCTGCCGCACGCCTCGAAGCCTCGAAATCTTTCACAAAAGCGATCTGCGATGCCGCAAAGGCCCCGACAGCCGCCTACGCCCGCTTCACCGAGCCCCAAGCCGCCAAAGCCTATATCAAAGCCCAAGGCGCCCCCATCGTGGTCAAGGCCGATGGCCTCGCGGCGGGCAAAGGCGTCATCGTTGCCATGACCGAAGCCGAAGCGCTCGACGCCATCGACGATATGTTCGGCGGCGAATTCGGCGCAGCCGGCGCCGAGGTTGTCATCGAAGAATTCATGGAGGGCGAAGAAGGCTCGCTCTTCGTCCTCGTCGATGGCGAAACAGTCGTCCCGATCGGCACCGCCCAAGACCACAAACGTGTCGGCGACGGCGACACCGGCCCCAACACGGGAGGCATGGGCGCCTATTCCCCCGCCCCGGTCCTCAACGCCGCCGTGGAAAAGCGCGCTCTCGATGAAATCGTCCGCCCGACCATGGCCGAGATGGCCCGCCGTGGCATGCCCTATCAAGGCGTCCTCTATGTCGGCCTGATGATCAAGGATGGCGCCCCGCGCCTCGTTGAATACAACGTCCGCTTCGGCGATCCCGAATGCCAGGTCCTGATGATGCGCCTCGGCGCACAAGCGCTCGACCTCATGCAAGCCTGCGCCGAAGGCCGCCTCGCGGAAACCACGCCACATTGGGCCGACGACCATGCCGTCACCGTGGTCATGGCCGCCAAGGGCTATCCGGGCGCCTATCAAAAAGGCAGCGCAATCAAGGGGCTGGCCGCAATCGAGGAAACCTCCTCCCAGATTGCCTTCCACGCTGGCACCAGCGCCCAAAACGGCGCAATCCTCGCCACCGGCGGCCGCGTCCTCAACATCACCGCCCGCGGCAAGACCCTCAAAGAAGCCCGCGACCGTGCCTATGCACTGGTGGATCAGATCGACTGGCCCGAAGGCTTCTGCCGCCACGATATCGGCTGGCGCGCGCTCTAGTTCTTTTGGCCTAAAATACTCCGGGGGAGCGCCCACAGGGCGCGGGGGCAGAGCCCCAAAACGAAAAGCCGCGCCCAAAGGCGCGGCTTTTGTTTAACGTTAAACAACCAGATCAGGCTGCGCGACCAACCAGAACCGAATCGATTTCCTTGGCGGCAGCGATCTCGTCATTGCCGGCCACAGCCGCGATCTCGCGGGTCAGGCGCTCAAGTGCGGCTTCATAAAGCTGACGTTCCGAATAGCTCTGTTCGCGCTGATCGTCGGCGCGGTGCAGGTCGCGCACCACCTCGGCAATCGCAATCAGATCGCCCGAATTGATCTTCTGTTCATATTCCTGCGCCCGGCGCGACCACATGGCCTTCTTGACCTTGGCCTTGCCCTTCAGCGTCTTCATCGCATGCGCGACAACATCGGGCGAGGAAAGCCCGCGCATCCCGATCTCGAGCGCCTTGTTCGTGGGCACGCGCAGGGTCATCTTGTCCTTCTCGAACGAGATGACAAACAACTCCAGCTCAAATCCCGCAACTTCCTGCTTCTCGATCGACACGATCTTGCCCACCCCATGCGCGGGATAGACAACAAACTCGTTCGGGCTGAACTCGGCTTTCTTCTTGGTCATATTCGTCCTTTCAGGGCACCAGAACCCGCCCGACAAGACAACCGGCGGGGACGAACGCTTGTCTCCGTCGGGTCTGGTCGTCGGCGATTTCGGGTCAGATTTTCTGCAACATCACAAACATCATACCACAAAAACGGCATTCTTGAAAGCGGCGCCCTGCGCCCGCCCCGTCAGCGGGATAGCCCTTGTTTTCAAGGCCATTGGCATCACGATGGGGTGAAAAGGCAGCGGATCAGAGCCAAGGACGCGAATCGCTAGCTAGGCTGGCTCAACTCGGCCACGGCCTCTTTCATGGCGGGCCGCGCAAGGGCAAACCCGGCGGCCACACCCATCAAGATCAGCACAAGGTAGGCCGGGATCTGCCAATCCATGGCCGCAAGGCCCGGCAGGATCGTCTCGGCCATCCGGTCGCCCGCGTTGATCGCCGCATGAAGAAGCGCCACCGGCCAGATCGATCCACGGGCCTTGAGGAAGAACCATGTAAACAGAAGGCTCAGGGCCAGATTCAGCACGACGAAGAACATCACTTCGACGATATCGCGCCCGAGAAGAACCGGAGCATGCCAAAGCGCCCAAAGACCCCCCAGAACTAGCCCGGCCCGAAGGGGGCTCGCGAGAGACAGCATCAAGGGAAGCGCAAAGCCACGAAGGCCGGGCTCTTCGCCCAGGCCGGCTCGCAAGATCAGAAAGGTCAAAAGTCCCCCAGCGGGCCCTATGAGGACCGTCGAAACCGTTCCAAGTGACAGGTCAACCGTACCCAAGACGTTCGGCTCGCCCAGTGCCGCGACGATGATCGCCAAGGCATAGGCCAAGACCGGAAGAAGCAACGCGGCCCCAATCCATTTGGCGCTGGCGCGTGCGGGGGCCAAGCCAGACATGACAATGCCCACACCTGATTTGCCATAGAAGATGGCCGCGGTCACAAGCGCAGAGATCGTGAAGGCAAAATCCTGAAATCTAGTGAGGACATAGAGAAGAGAAGGCGGCAAACGCAGGCCATCGGGCAATCCCGCCCATTCCCCGTTCTCGATCCGGCCAAGGAGCTCGGTGGCATCAACCGCGGTTCCTCCGGCGGCCCATCCCAAAACCGGCATCAGCCCCCAGGCAAGTCCGCAGGACAAAAGGAACCAGACCGACAAAGCGGCCAAAGCTCCCCTTCGGCTGTTATAAGGAATCATATCGCGCCCCCTTGCGGGGCACGATAACGGGACCATTCAATTTCTCAAAAGCTGTTTAGCCGCCCAGCCCAGGCTTTTCCGAGAAGAGATCAATCTTGCCCGGCTTGCCGTCCATCTCTTCCGCATCGGGAAGCGGATCCTTGCGGGTGATGATCACAGGCCACATTTCGGCATACTTGCGGTTAAACTCGACCCATTTCTCCATGTCCGGCTCGGTATCGGGGCGGATCGCATCGGCCGGGCATTCGGGCTCGCAAACACCGCAGTCAATGCATTCGTCGGGGTGGATCACCAGCATGTTCTCGCCTTCATAGAAGCAATCCACCGGGCAAACCTCGACACAGTCGGTGTATTTGCAGGCGATGCAGGCGTCGTTGACGATATAGGTCATGGGCTTGGGTCCACTTGGGCTGTCGGGCGACTAGCTAGGCCAAGAGTGGCGGTCATTCAAGATCGAAAGGGCGCCGCGAGGGATCAAATGCCGCCGCGTTCTGGCGTTCCTTGCGGCTTGGGCGGCCTTTGCCCTCGTAACCGGGGTTCGACATCGGCCGCGGCTCAGGCTCGGGCGAGAGATCCTCGTAGAGGTTTTGCGCCTCGGGCGCAGGCCCGCGCCTCTCGCCACAGGCTAGGATCTTGACCACCTTCACATCGCCCTCTTTCACGAAGGTCAGGACCATCCCCGGCCCCACCGCCCGAGAAATCTTACTCACCGGAGTGCCATCAACCCGAACCTTGCCGCCGCTCACCACCGAGGCCGCCAGCGTGCGCGTTTTGAAGAATCGCGCATGCCAGAGCCATTTGTCGATGCGGATCGAGGGCCGGGCCTCTCCGGTCACTTCGTCTTGAAGCCGGCCAGCGCGGCGGCAAAAGGATTGTCGGGGTCGATCTTCTTCTCGCGCTGCGGACGGGCCTCAAAGGCCTTGGGTTTTTGCCCGCCTTCGGGCTTCTTGCCCTTGTGGCGATCCTTCTTGCCACCCTTGCCGCGTGGGCGCTCGCCGCCCTCGGCAGGCTTGCCCCCTTCGCGGCGCTTCTCGCGCGGCGGTCGGGCCGGGCGTTCGGGCCGCGCGGCGCGGCCACCCCAGGTGAAGGTGTAGAACACTTCGACCTCGGGCGCGGCCTCTGCCTCAGGCGCGGCCTCTGCCTCAGGCCCGGCCTCGGGTTCGGCGGCTTCAACTGGTTCAGCCCCTTCGGCCGCCGCCTCGACAACCGGCTTGACCTTCGGCCGCTCGCCACGCTCGGCCTTGTAGCCAAGGCCCTGCATCAGATCGGCGAACTGGTCGAGCGTCATGCCGGTGATCGACAGCATATCGGGGTTGGCTTCAAAGCCGCCCTTGCTGTCCTTGTCGCGCAGCATATCTGCGAGGCGCTCGAGCATGTCGATGCGGATCGCCCGCGCGCCAGCGGCGCGATAGCCGGCCATGGCATAGGTGCCCGGCACGAGGCCATCAACGGTCGGCACGGTCACAAGGCCCGGCGGCGGCGCCTCGGGGAACTCGTCCAATCCCTTGGAAAGGCTCCACAAAACAAGGCGCAGACGGGTCGGCGCGGGCTTCAGCAGCAGCGGCATGAAAATGGTGAACTGGCCAAACCGGATGCCATGTTTGCGCAGCGCGCCGCGGGCCTCCTGATCGAGCGATTTCACATCCTCGGCCACCTCGCCGCGCGGAACGATGCCGAAACCTTCGCCCAGACGGAAGGCAAAGCCCTTGGCCATCCCGCTCAGCGCCTCGTCGCGCTGCAGCGCGATCATCGGCTCGAAAAGCGCGGCGACCTTACGGTCAATGAAATGCTGCAAGCGGCGCTGGACCTTCTGGGCCACATCCTCGCCCGCCTCGTCATCGACGAAGGCCACGGCAACGGGGCGCAGCGCATCGGGCCCAGCGGTCAGCTTGCCCACCGCCTCGGTGCCCCACATGAGGCCGCCCTGCTCGGTGAAATCGATCTCGGTATCGGGCGCGTTATAGAAACGGTCGGCGCGCAGATGGAAATGCGGCGCAAGGGCCTGAGCGCTTGCCTGCCGGAGGGTTTTGGCCTCGTCGGGGCTTCCGGCCTTGTCCATCCGGAAGCGGAACCCCTCAAGACGACCGACGAACTCGCCGTCAACCGTCACTTCACCCTTGTCGTTCACGTCGGCCACAAGGCCCTCCTTCTGCTTGAGCCGGCGAAGGAGAACACTCGTCCGCCGGTCCACAAATCTTTGGGTCAGCGCGGCATGGAGCGCGTCTGACAGTCGGTCTTCTACAGCGCGGGTTTCCTCGCGCCAATGGCTTTCGTCAGCCAGCCAGCCACGCCGCTGGGACACATAGGTCCACGTCCGCACATAGGCCAGACGCTTGGAGAGGGTGTCAATGTCGCCATCTGTCCTGTCAATCCTGCGGACCTGTCGGACAAACCAATCCTGCGGAACGTGGCCATATTGATGCAGGAAATTGTAGATTTCCCGCAGAAGCGCGGCGTGTTCGCCCCGGCTGATGCCGCGGAAATCGGGAATCCGGCAGACATCCCAAAGAAGCTCGACCGATTTGCCATCGCTGGCGCGGGCGGCGACCTCGGCATCGGCGGCAAGCGTGCGCAGGGCCGCGAGATCGTCGGATTCGCGCACACGGGTCAGCCAGCCGTTGTCGGTTTTCGCCTCGAGGCTTTGTAGCAAGCGGCCGACCGAGCCGAATTGCAGCGCCGAATTGCGCCACTGGAGCTTTTTGACGGGGCTGAACCGGTGGTTCTCGATCGCCTCGATCACGTCTGCGTCAAGCTCGGGCGCCTCGCCCGTGACGCCGAAGGTGCCGTGGCTCATATGCCGCCCCGCACGGCCGGCGATCTGGGCCAATTCATCGGGGGCAAGCGGGCGCATCCGGTGGCCGTCAAACTTGGTCAGCGAGGAAAAGGCCACGTGATTGACGTCGAGGTTGAGGCCCATGCCGATGGCATCGGTGGCGACGAGGAAATCCACATCGCCGTTTTGATACATGGCGACCTGCGCGTTGCGGGTTCTGGGGCTGAGGGCGCCCATGACGACCGCCGCGCCACCCTTGGTGCGCCGCAAGAGCTCGGCAATCGCATAGATATTTTCAACAGAAAACCCGACGATTGCCGCCCTTCCCGGCATCCGGCTTATCTTTTTCGAACCTGCGTAGGTCAAAGTCGAAAAACGCTCGCGGTGCAGGAATTGCACCCCCGGCACCAGCCCCGCAATCGCGCTGCGCATGGTTTCGGAGCCGAGGAACAACGTCTCGTGCAGGCCGCGCGCGTGCAAAAGGCGGTGGGTAAAGACGTGGCCGCGCTCGGGATCGGCGCAAAGCTGGATCTCGTCGATAGCGAGGAAATCGCAGCCCATCCCCTGCGGCATCGCCTCGACCGTGCAGACCCAATACTGGACCCGATCCGGCACGATCCGCTCTTCGCCTGTCACCAAGGCAACCACCGACGGACCCCGAAGTGCTACGATCCGGTCATAAACCTCGCGCGCCAAAAGCCGCAGCGGCAGGCCGATGATGCCGGTCCGGTGTGCGAGCATCCGCTCGATGGCGTAATGGGTCTTGCCGGTATTGGTCGGCCCCAGAACGGCGGTTATCCGGGAATATTGGTTCATCGGGTGGCCCGGGATTGGACATAGCAACGGCATCAAAGCCTCGCGGAGTCATTTAGGGGCGGGACGGAAACGTCAAGGACCGGCAGCCGATTTGCCGCATTTTGCCCCGCCTGCAAATAATCCTGCCAAAATCACGAAAAACTGCTTGGGTTCCGTCACGGCAAATTTGAATTAAGGTTACCAAATCGCCATACTTGTGGTGAACGTTTCAGGCGCCAAATCCGGTGCCAGTATGTCACTGAAAGGACAATCCATGAGTGCAACCCTCGATGAAGCCGTGAAAGCCCTGAACGAACGCCTCGGCGGTGCCGGGTTTGACGGCTCGGCCAAGTTCGACATCGAGGGCGAGGGCGCCATCGTGATCGACGGTTCGGGCGCCCATGTGAGCGACGACGACACCGACGTGACCCTGAGCGCCTCGGTCGATACGTTCCGCGCGATTCTTGCGGGCGAGCAAAACGCCACCGCCGCCTTCATGATGGGCCGGCTGCGGGTCGAAGGCGACATGGGCATGGCGATGAAGCTGGCAGGCATCCTTGCATGATCTACGAGGCGGCGCCGCTTTTTGACGACGTCGCCGAAGCGCCCGGGGGCGGACAGGCCGCGTGGTGCGTCGCCGCCGATGGCGTGCGGATCCGCGTCGCCCATTGGGCGACAGAAAACGCCCGTGGCACGGTTTTCGTCTTTCCCGGCCGGACCGAGTATATCGAGAAATATGGGCGCACGGTCTACGAGTTGCGTAAAGCCGGATATGCCGCATTGGTGGTCGACTGGCGGGGACAGGGCCTTGCCCAACGTGTCTGCAAAGACCCAGCGGTCGGGCATATTCGCCACTTCTCAGATTATCAGCTCGATGTGGTGGCGCTGATCGCCTATGCGCGCAGCCAAAACCTGCCTAAACCGTGGTTTTTGCTCGCACATTCTATGGGCGGCTGCATCGGCCTTCGGACCATCATCGCCGCCGCTCCTTTCAACGCGGTTGCCTTTTCGGCACCGATGTGGCGCATCCAGATGTCGCGATCTTCGGCAATCATGGCCCCTTTCGCGGCCAAGATTTCGACCCTGCTTGGCCGTCACGAATCCATTGCCCCGACCCAATCGCGAGTGACTATGATCGCCAGACGCCATTTTGCCGGCAACGACCTCACAAGCGACCCCGAGATGTTTGCCTACCTGCGCCGGCAACACGAAGCGCACCCCGAATTAACCCTCGGCGGGCCGAGCATCGGCTGGTATCTTGAGGCCGCTCGTGAAAACGAGGCGATAGATCACCTTCCATCGCCTGATCTGCCTGCCATTACCTTTCTGGGCAGCGACGAGCGCATCGTTGATCCGGAGAGTATCAAATCACGGATGTCCCGCTGGCTGAACGGCGAGTTGGTTCACATCCCGAGCGGCCGCCACGAATTGCTGATCGAGGTGCCACATATCCGCGAGATGGTTCTGCAGCGGTCGCTCGCGCTTTTCGCCGCCAACTCCTAAAGCGCCATCCGGCCTTTTCCTTGCCCAAAGGCCCGATTATGGTCCTGCAAACGCAGTTGAAAGGTTCCCCCATGAAAGATCGCAGTCCGGTTTTCGACGCCAACGCCGCCGGTGGAAATTCGCTCGGGCCGTTGCCCGAATGGAACCTCGACGACCTCTACACAGGCGAGAAAGCGGCCGAACTGCAAAAGGACATGGATTGGCTCGAGACCGCCTGCGCCGATTTCGCCGCCGCCTACGAGGGCAAGATGGCGGGGCTTGATGCCGAAGGCCTTTTGGAGGCGGTGCGCCGCTATGAGGCGATCGACGTGGCCGCCGGGCGCGTGATGTCGTTCGCGGGCCTGCGCTATTATCAGGAAACGACCAACGCCTCGCGCGCCAAATTCATGTCCGATTGTCAGGACAAGATCACGACCTTCACCACGCCGCTGGTTTTCTGGAGCCTCGAGTTCAACCGGCTCGACGATGCCCATCTCGAAGCGCTCTATGCGGCCAATGCCGATCTCGCCCGCTATCGCCCGGTGATGGACAGGATGCGGGCTATGAAGCCCTATCAACTCTCTGACGAGCTTGAAAAATTCCTGCACGACCAGTCGACCGTCGGCGCCTCGGCTTGGAACAAGCTCTTCGACGAGACCCTCGCCGGCCTCGAATTTGATCTCGAAGGCGAGAAGGTCGGGATCGAGACGCTTCTGAACCAGCTAACCGAGCAAAAGCGCGACAAGCGCGAAGCCGCCGCGCACGAGCTTGCCCGCATCTTTGACGAAAACCTCAAGATTTTCGCCCGCGTCCACAACACCCTCGCCAAAGAAAAGGAGATTGAGGATCGCTGGCGCGGCTTCCCCACGGCCCAGACCGCGCGGCATCTGTCGAACCATGTCGAGCCCGAGGTGGTCGAAGCCTTGCGCAATGCGGTTGTCGCCGCCTATCCGCGCCTCTCGCATCGCTATTATCGGCTCAAGGCCAAATGGCTCGGCCTCGACAAGCTTCAGGTCTGGGATCGCAACGCGCCCCTGCCGATGGAGACCGACCGGATCGTCGCCTGGGACGAAGCGCGCCAGATCGTCACCGACGCCTATGCCGCCTTCGATCCCGAACTGGCCAAGCTAACCGAGCCCTTCTTCGACAAGGGCTGGATCGACGCCGCTGTGAAGCCGGGCAAAGCACCGGGCGCCTTCGCGCACCCGACCGTTACGACAGTCCACCCCTACGTGATGCTCAACTACCTTGGCAAACCGCGCGATGTGATGACGCTGGCGCACGAATTGGGCCACGGCGTTCATCAGGTCTTGGCGGCCGGTCAGGGCGAGCTTCTGTCCTCAACGCCCCTGACCCTTGCCGAAACCGCTTCGGTCTTTGGCGAAATGCTGACCTTCCGCAAGCTCCTCGCCGGCGCGAAAGACAAGACCGAGCGCAAGGTGCTCCTTGCCGGCAAGGTCGAGGACATGATCAACACGGTCGTGCGCCAGATCGCCTTCTACGATTTCGAATGCAAGCTCCACGCCGCCCGCCGCGAGGGCGAGCTGACGCCCGACGATATCAACGCGCTCTGGATGTCGGTGCAGGCGGATTCTCTGGGCGACGCCTTTGAATTCTTCGAGGGCTACAAGACCTATTGGGCCTATATCCCGCACTTCGTGCATTCGCCCTTCTACGTCTATGCCTATGCCTTCGGCGATGGCCTCGTGAACGCGCTCTATGCGGTCTACGAAGAGGGCGATGCCTCGTTCCGGAAGAAATACTTCGAGATGCTCCGCGCGGGTGGATCCAAGCACCATAAAGAGCTTCTGGCGCCCTTCGGCCTTGATGCCTCGGACCCCGCCTTCTGGGACAAGGGCCTGTCGATGATCGAAGGGTTGATCGACGAGCTGGAGGCGCTGGAGGCCTGAGCGCCTATTTCAGCTGGCTGTCCTTTGATCCGCGACGGTTAAAGCCGCCGCGGCTCTGAGGGCGCGCATCGCGCCCCGATTGGCACTCGATGCAAAGCTTGACGCCGGGAACCGCCTCACGCCGCGCCTGAGGGATCTCTTCCTCGCATTCGGCGCAATGGGTCAGGCTCTCGCCGGCCGGGCCCTTTCGGGCCTTCATGCGGGCAAGCTCATCGGCGATCGAGGCTTCGATCTGCTCGTTCACCGCCCCGTCATGTGCCCAGCCACCGGCCATGGATCAGTCGAGATCCGTCCAGGGCCAGGGCCGCGTCTGGCTTGCGCCGGTCTGATAGCGCACCGCCTTGGCAATCCAAAGCGCCAGCGCCGTGCCAAACTCGGCCAGCCGCGGATTAGGCCGCCCGCTGTTCAAAAGCATAATAATGAACTGCACGACGACGAGCAGGATAAAGACCGTATCCGACAAGCCCAGCAAGATCCCGATCAGGATCATCGAGACAAGCCGCGAAAACATATTCTTCTCTACAACCGGCAGACCGCTTTCGTCGATCGTGACAGGTTCGGTTCCGTTCGGATCAGGTATCGGCATTCTGCCCCCCATTGCTCAAATCGCCTGACGCAGCAGGCCAAACACTCATCTGAAATCAACACCGGCAAGCCGCACCTACGCGGTCGCGAGCATTCCCTTTTCCTTGGCAAGCTCCTGCATCCGCTGCTGAAGCTTCTCAAAAGCGCGCACCTCGATCTGGCGAATTCGCTCGCGGCTCACGTCATACTGGGACGACAGGTCCTCGAGCGTGATCGTCTCGTCCTGAAGGCGGCGCTGGATCAGGATATCACGTTCCCGCTCGTTAAGCACCTTCATCGCCTCGACCAATAGCTCGCGGCGCGATTCCAGCTCATTACGCTCCTCATAAGCGCCCGCCTGATCGGCATCCTCGTCCTCAAGCCAGTCCTGCCACTGCGTGACACTATCGCCATCTCCGCTGCCAACCATCGCATTAAGCGAGGCGTCGCCCCCCGACAGCCGCCGGTTCATCGAAACGACCTCGTCTTCCGTGACACCCAGATCATGCGCAATCTGCGCGACATTCTCAGGCCGAAGATCGCCCTCCTCAAGCGCGCCAATCCGCGCCTTGGCCTTGCGAAGATTGAAAAACAGCTTCTTCTGCGCGCTGGTGGTCCCCAGCTTCACAAGGCTCCACGACCGCAGAATATATTCCTGGATCGAGGCGCGGATCCACCACATGGCATAGGTCGCCAGGCGAAAGCCCTTCTCGGGATCAAACCGCTTGACCGCCTGCATCAGGCCCACATTCGCCTCGGAAATCACCTCCGCCTGCGGCAGCCCATAGCCACGATAGCCCATGGCGATCTTCGCCGCGAGCCGCAGATGGCTCGTCACCAGACGATGCGCAGCACCACTGTCTTCATGGTCGACCCAGCGCTTGGCCAGCATATATTCCTCTTCCGGCACCAGCATCGGAAACTTGCGGATCTCCTGCAGATACCGGTTCAGCCCTTGCTCCGGCGACGGGGCCGGAAGATTGGCATAGGAACTCATCGAACACTCCCAATGTTTATACTCTTAACATCGATCTAGGCGCACCGTGATCCGATTCAAGGGGCGCTATTGCAAAATCCTTGCCAATTTATGACCTCGGCCCGCCCAAATGGCGAGAGCCGAAACCGCCCCCTCGCGCAGTTGCGAAGAATGTTTCAGCTTCTTTTGGCCCCGAAATACTCCGGGGTGAATGGCCGCAGGCCAGAGGGGCAGAGCCCCTAAACCTCTGGAACCTCGCCGCCCAACGCCACCAGAAGATCGGCCATATCCTGCGGCAAGGGTGCTGCAAACCGCAGCTCGTCGCCCGTCACCGGATGCACAAAACCCAGCGTCGCCGCATGCAGCGCCTGCCGCGAAAAGGCGAGCGCCGCGTCCTGCGCCGCCTCGCCCACTGCCTTGGCATTCAGCTTGCGCCGCCCGCCATAGACCGGATCGCCAATCAGCGCGTGACCCACATGGGCCATATGCACGCGGATCTGATGCGTGCGCCCGGTCTCGAGCCAGCACTCAATGAGCGCCGCCACCGGCGGCTCGCCCAGCGCCTCAACGATCCGCGCCCGCGTCACCGCATGGCGCCCCCCGTGAAAGCTCACCGCCTGTCTCTGCCGGTCGGTCTTGTGGCGGCCAAGATGGGTCTGGATCTTCAGGATGTTCCCCGGCTCGAAACTCGTCCCCTTCACGCCATGCAGGCGCGGGTCGTTCTGATCGGGCACGCCGTAGCATATGGCCAGATAATGCCGCTCGACCGTGTGCTTTTCGAACTGCGCCGCCAGCCCATGATGCGCCCGGTCGCTCTTGGCTGCCACAAGAAGCCCGCTCGTCTCCTTGTCGATCCGATGCACAATACCGGGCCGCTTCTCGCCACCCACGCCCGAAAGCGTCTCGCCGCAATGATGGATCAGGGCATTCACAAGTGTGCCCCCCGGCGTTCCGGGGGCGGGATGGACAACCATGCCGGCGGGCTTGTTAACGACGATCAGATCGTCGTCCTCATAAACAACCGCAAGCGGGATATCCTCCGCACCGATATGGCTCTCGTCCGCCTCCTCGACACGGATCTCGATCCGGTCGCCCGCAGAGGTCCGATAGCGCGGGTTGGTGACAGTCTCGCCATTGACCGCAACCGCCCCCTCCTCGATCAGCTTGCCAAGCCGCGACCGCGACAGCGCGGCCTCGTCTGGCACATCGCGCGAAAGCGCCTTATCAAGGCGGGCAGGCGGATCTTCTTCGATCCGGAACGACACAACGGACACGGCCATATGGAAACCTCTTCCGATAACGGCACCCTGCCGCCACAGCTGATCTTTCTCAAGCGCCTCGTCACGGCGCTCGGGGTGGTGATGATTGGCGGGTTCCTAGTGCTTATTGCAGCGCTTGTCATCCGCCTCAATGCCGATCCCCTGCCCCTGCCCGACCGGATCACTTTGCCCCAGGGCGTCACGGCCACCGCCTTTACCCAAGGCACCGACTGGTTCGCGGTTGTCACCTCCGACAACCGCATCCTGATTTACGACCGCGCGACAAGCGCGCTGCGGCAGGAAGTCACGATCGACTAGCGGCGCACCACGGCTGCGGTCCATTCGCTCAGGAATCGTTGCCGTTTCAGCGGATCGACGAACACCAAAAGCCCCGGATCAAGCCGGATCGGCCGCCTGTGCCCAGCAGAAGCCAGCGTTGCCGCATCGATCCGTGGCAAACCGGCCTTCTCGTCGATCAGGGTCTGACCTTCATCCGAGAGTAGAAAATCGAGAAACGCCGCGCCCAATTCGGGGCGCGCCGCTTCGCGCGGAATCAGTGCCGTTCGCAATAGCACATTGGTGAAATCCTCAAGCTCGATCAGCGCGGCATTCGGATCACCAGCCAGCTGTGCCGCCGCATAGGAGCCAAGGACATTATAGGCCAAAGCAAGGCGCCCCGCCTGAACATCCGCGATCATCGCGCCTGAGCCATCGTATAGGCGCGGTGAAAGGCCGCCCATCACTTCCGTAAGCCGCCAGAATGTGTCGGACTGCCGCGCATCCTGTGTCGCGAAGAGATACCCCGCACCGGACCGATTGGGGTCGTAGGTGCCTATGCGCCCTTCGAACCGCTCTGGGTTGGCGCGCAAGAGGTCAATCAGATCAGCCCTGGTTTGCGGCAGGCGAAGCCCTTCGAAGGCAGGGCGCGACAGGATCAGGACCACCGGCTCCTGTGCAAAGGCAAAGAGCTGATCACGCCAGCGCGCCCAGTTGGGCAGACCCTCGGTCTCGATCGACCGATGTTCGCGGGCAAAACCATCGTTGGCAAGCTTCATCTGAAGGTCCATCGCAGAGGAAATGACCAGATCAAATGCCCGCTCCCGGCCCGAGACAGCTCGGTAGACTTCGGTTGTGCTGGCGACGGTGTACTGAACGGTGATCCCTGGATTAACCGACTGAAAAGACACAACAAGAGGCTCAAAAATATCGATATCTGTCGTCGAAAGGATGCTGACGATCGATGTCTCCTGTCCTGATGCGAAGAGACGCTCTTCCTCGATGTCAAAAGCCATGGCGCCCGCCGCCGAAAGGATCAGGCCAAGGGCAAGGATAAGTTTGCGCAAGCGCCGCCTCCTTCGCGTTCCGTCAATCTGAAATCTCCACCGTGGGCGGCCGCGACCTCGCGAACAATGGTCAGACCAAGACCGGACCCAATCACATCGGCAACATTCTCGCCCCGCCTGAACCTGCCGGTCAGCGCAGCACTCTTGGCGCCCGAAAGGCCGCGTCCACGGTCGCAAACGCCTAGACGGGCCTGATCGCTTTCAACCTCGAGTGACACAGAAATCAAACCTTCAAGTGCCGAGTATTTGACTGCATTGTCGAGCAGGTTTCGGATCGCACTCTCCAGCAGCAGGCGGTCCGCCGTCATCGTGACCGGCACATCGGGCAGATGAAGCTCGAAACCGATTTCGCGCAGCTCGGCGGCCGGACCGAAAACCGCAACCATATCGCGCGTCAGCGCGGCGAGGTCGATCTCTTCGTCGGTGCGCTGGTCGGTGCGATAGACCACAGCGGCATGATCCAGTAGCTGCCCGACAGAACGCGCGGAATCGTCGACCGACCGGATCATTCCGCGGATCGCAGCCCGTGCCGCTTCGTCCTGCGATTGGCGCAGCGCGATTTCGGCTTGTGCCCTCAGCGTGGCAAGGGGTGTACGAATGTGATGCGCCGCTTCCGTGATAAAAGTTTCGGTACGGATCAGCGCGCCCGAAAGACGGGCGATGAATTGATTGAGCGCAGCCATAAGAGGCGCAAGCTCGGATGGCACCGGCCGCTCAACAGGGCGCAGATCCTGCGGGCCCCTCCGGCCCACCGCTTCGGCAAGGTTATTGACCGGCTGAAGCACCGAACGCGCCGTCAGAAGCGACAAGAGAGCGGCGATAGCAAAGAACCCAAGGCCCAGTGTCGCCGCCCTGTTCGCCATTTGGGCTACGATTGCATCCTGCGCCGAGCGGGTTTGCGCCACGATCACCTCGACCCTCACGGGCCTGCTGCCGACAATGACAGACCGTTCTACGGCGGCGATGCGAACGGTGTCGGACTGATATTCGCGCGTGTAGAAAAGGGGCGAGAGGCCCCCCAGCGGCTGATCCGCCAAAGGCAAATCCTCATAGCCCGTGACCGTCGCCCCATCGACGAGGATTCGATAGAAGACCCGGTCCTCGCCGGTCGCCCCAAGCATTGAAAAGGCCGTATAGGGAATATCAATCGCCACTCCGTCCACGCCACCGCGCAGCTCTTCGGCAATGGCAATGGTGGCAGAGCCGAGAATGGCGTCTTGTGTCGTTTCGACCGCGGCCCCCGCAACTGTCCGAACCGAAAGATAGAGCACCCAGGACAGTACTGCGACCAGCACCAAGAGCTGTAGGATCAGCCGCTGGCGAATCGATCCGGGCGCGGTGAAGGGCGTCCGTATCATGGGGAAGTCAGCCTGTAGCCGACACCACGGATGGTCTCGATCCGCGCCCTGCTTCCCTCGAGTTTTTTCCTTAAACGTCCGACATAGACCTCGATCGCATTGTCGCTCACGGCTTCGGCGGCTGAGAACAGCCGGTCGCACAGCTGACCTTTGGAAAAGATGCGATCCGGCCCGGCGAGCAGGATCTCGAAAAGCCGCAGTTCACGGTTGCGCAATTCACGCGCCTCTCCGGCTATCGTAATCGTTGCAGCAAGAGGATCGAACGTCAGATCGGCGTAGGAACGAAGCGGCTGGGCCGCGCCCATCCTGCGGCGCAGAACTGCCCGCACCCGCGCCTCTAACTCCGCGAAATCAAAGGGTTTTGTGATATAGTCGTCAGCCCCTGTGTCCAAGAGCGCAACCCTGTCGGATACGGCCGAACGGGCCGTCATCACGATCACCGGCGTGTCGCGTTTTGCGCGCCGATGCCCGGCCAGGAAATCGCGGCCGTCGCCATCGGGCAGCATGATATCGAGAAGGATGAGATCATAGCTCGCCGTGGCCAGATGATCCTCGGCATCGGCCAAGGAGGCGGCCCAATCAACGCCATGCCCGTCGAGCGACAGGCGCGTCTGAACCGACCGGGCCAGATCGGGATTGTCCTCGACCAGCAGAAACCGCACGCCCCCTCCTTCTCGATTTTTCGCGTCATGACAGGTTCGTGTCAGGTTGTCCGCGAACACTCCTGCTTGCAAGGGGTGGGTCGGCCGCGTGTCGGGCCTGCCTCCGCATATGACAAACAGGGAGATTTACATGAACAAGACCCTCAAGGTGCTTTTGACCAGCGCCGCCCTTACCTTCTCGGCCGGTACGGCCTTCGCCACCGAATGTATCGCCCCCGCCAATCCCGGCGGCGGCTGGGATTTCACCTGCCGCCAGATCGGCAAGATCCTCTTTGACCTCGGCCTCGTCGCCGATCCGGTTCAGGTCACCAACATGGCAGGCGCCGGCGGCGGCCTCGCCTATTCCTATGTGGTCACCGAGCGCAACACCGACGAAGACCTGATCGTCGCGGCCTCTTCGGCCACCACCACCCGCCTTGCCCAGAACGCCTTTGGCGGCATGACCGCCGATCAGGTGCGCTTCGTGGGCGCCATCGGCGCTGATCCGGGCGTGATCGTCGTGGCCGCCGACAGCCCGTTCCAGACGCTGACCGACCTTGTCGAGGCGATCAAGGCCGATCCGGGTTCGGTCGCTTTCGCCGGTGGTTCGGCCGCTGGCGGCTTTGACCACATGAAGCCGCTTCAGGTTCTCAAGGCCGCAGGCTTTACCGACATCACCAGCGTGAAATACATCGGCGTCGATGGTGGCGCGGATGCGATCACCCAGACCATCGGTGGCTTCACCCAGGCGATGACCGGCGACATGTCGGAAATCGTAGGCTTCATTAATTCCGGCGAAGTGCGCGCCCTTGCGGTCCTGACCGAAGAGCGTGTGCCGGGGTTCGACAATATCCCGACCGCGATCGAGCAGGGCTATGACGTCGTCGCCGTCAACTGGCGCGGCCTCTATGTACCCAAGGGCATCTCGGACGAGGCCTTCAACGCCTGGGGCGAAAAGCTTGCCGCCGTGGCCGCCTCGGCCGAATGGCAGGAAGCCATGACCGCCAACGGCCTTGCGCCCTTCACCAAGGTGGGTGGCGATTTCCAGAGCTGGATCGACGGCGTTGTGGCCGACACGGTTGAGCTCAGCAAAGAGATCGGCGTCATCCAATGATCCGGTCTGACCGCATCCTCGGTGTGGTTGTGGTCATTGTGGCGCTCGTGTTCATCACGAGCGCCTACAACCTGCCGCAAGGAAACCTGTTCGACAAACTTGGGCCCAAGGCTTTCCCGATCATCGTCGCCATCGGCATGATCGTCAGCGCGGCCGGATTGATCCTGCGCCCCGATCCCGAGGCCGACTGGCCCGAAATGCCAAGCCTTCTGTCCATCGGTTTCGCCACGGTGGTTCTCGTGGGCTATGCCTATTCTCTCAAGCCGCTCGGCTTTCTGGCCCCGACCGCAATCGCCGCTGCGATCTTGAGCTATCAGATTTCGCCGCGTCCGATCCCCGCCGTTCTGACCGGCATCGGGCTTTCGGTGGGCCTCTTCGTGATTTTCAAATACGCGCTGGGGCTTGGCCTCTTCGCTCTGCCGCGCAGCCTGATGGGCTAGGAGCCTGACCATGGACATACTTTCCAACCTCGCGCTCGGCTTCGAGGTCGCGCTGTCGCCCATGACGCTCTTTCTGGCTGTCGTCGGCTGCTTTCTCGGGACGATCATCGGCGCGCTTCCGGGGCTTGGGCCCTCGAATGGCGTGGCGATCCTCATTCCGATCACCTTCACCATGGGCCTTGATGCCACCGCCGCGCTCGTGCTGCTGACATCGGTCTATTACGGGGCGATGTATGGGGGGCGGATCTCGTCGATCCTTCTCAACATCCCCGGCGACGAGCCTGCGATGATGACCACGCTCGACGGCTATCCAATGGCCCGCAATGGCCGCGCGGGCGATGCGCTTGTGATCTCGGGTGTTGCCTCTTTCGTGGGCGCCCTTCTCGCGACCATAGCGCTTGCCCTTGTCGCGCCGTATCTCGCCCGCATTGCCTATAAATTCGGCCCCGCCGAATATTTCGCCCTCTATGCCCTCGCCTTCGCAACCCTCGGCGGCATGGCCTCCAATAATCAGGCGAAATCGGCGCTCGCGTCGTTCATCGGCCTAGGCATCGCGCTCATTGGCATCGACAACAACTCGGGCTTTACCCGCTTCACCGGCGGCAACCTGCATCTTGCGGACGGGATTGATTTCCTTGTCGCTATCGTCGGCCTTTTCGCGGTGTCGGAGGTGTTCTTCTTCATCGAGAGCCACGGCAAAGGCAGCGCGGTCGGCGTCGCTCTTGGCAAGGTCACGGTGCCGTGGCGCGAGATCTGGTCGACCCGCTGGACGATGCTGCGCTCGTCCGCTGTGGGCTTTGTTGCGGGCGTCCTGCCGGGCGCGGGCGCCTCGCTCGGCTCTTTCATGACCTACATGATGGAGAAATCCATCGCCGGCAAAAATGGCGGCTTTGGAACCGGTGTCGCCAAGGGCGTGGCCGCCCCCGAGGCGGGCAACAACGCCGCAGCCGGCGGCGCGCTCGTGCCGATGCTGACGCTGGGCGTTCCCGGTTCGGGCACCACGGCCGTTCTTCTGGCGGTCCTCATGACGCTCAACATCACCCCCGGCCCGACCCTTTTCGCCGACCGGCCCGAGGTCGTCTGGGGCCTGATCGCAGCGCTTCTGATCGCCAACTTCGTGCTTCTGGCGATGAACGTGCCGATGGTGAAGGTCTTTGTCCGTATCCTTCAGGTGCCGCCTGCGATCCTTTTGCCCGGTGTGACGATGATCTCTTTCGTCGGCATCTATTCCCTCTCGGGCAGCTACTTCGACCTCTTGCTCATGGTCGGGTTCGGCGTCATGGGTTATCTCTTCCGCAAGATGGATATCCCGACCGTGCCGGTGATCCTAGGGATCCTTCTGGGCTATCAGATGGAGAACAACCTGCGCCACGCGATGACCCTTTCGGGCGGTGAGTGGACCTATCTCCTCTCCTCGCCCATCTCGATCGGCCTGTGGATTGCCGCCGCGCTGGGGTTCATCGCGCCGATGTTCTTGCGCCGCTATCTGCGCAAGCCGCAGATGGTGACCGACTGACATGACCCGCATCCTCATCCCCTCGGGCGCCTTGGGCCTCGGCTATGATGCCGGGGCCTTGGCCCGGGGGATCGCCGCCAAACCCGATCTGATCGCGATTGACGGAGGGTCCACCGACAGCGGGCCCTCTTACCTTGGGCGCGGGGTCTCGAAATATTCCCGCGCCGGGACCAAGGCCGAATGGAAGGGCCTGATCGCGGCGCGCGCCGAGGCGGGCTGCCCATTGGTGATCGGCACGGCCGGAACCTGCGGGACCGACAGCACGGTGGAATGGCTCTACGAGATCACGGTCGAGGCGCTGGCCGAGCTTGGGCTATCAGCCAAGATCGCGGTTCTGAAGTCGGAACAGCC